>CAIVPY010000264.1 GCA_903907885.1 uncultured Bacteroidota bacterium | reverse complement strand
TCAGTCCCAACCTTTCATATAATTATATTGTGTAATAAAATTATTTTACCCTCTCTACGTAGTCTCCTGTTCGGGTATCTACTTTCACTTTATCTCCTACATTTACAAACAAAGGAACCATTACTTGAGCACCATTGTCTAAGGTAGCTGGTTTTAATGTGTTGGTAGCCGTATCGCCTTTCACACCTGGTTCTGCATAGGTAATTTCCAATATTACAAATGTTGGAGCTTCTGCGCCAATAGCCACATCACCTTCAAACGAAAGTTTAAGCATCATTTCTTCTTTTAAGAATTTAGCAGCAGCACCCACCAATGATTCTTCAATATACACTTGGTCGAAAGTTTCAGGATCCATCACCACTAGGCTGTTTCCGTCTTTGTACAAGTATTGCATTTCTTTAAATTCAACACGAATCATATCAACACTTTCGCCTGCTCTGAAGCGGTGCTCCATTTGTTTGCCTGTCTTTACGTTACGAAGCACCACTTGATAGAAAGCACGAAGGTTTCCAGGAGTACGGTGTTGGTATTCCATTACCTGACATAGTTCGTTATTATGTTTAATAAATGCACCTTTAAATAAGTCACCGGTATTTGCCATAATCTGTTTTTGTTGTTTTTTTATCTAATTTTTCGGATGGCGAAAATAGGTTTTAGCCATCAAGCTACAAAGTTTTCTGTGAATTTGGTTTTATATCATTCTTTTATATTTGGGCAATCACCTTTAACTCAATGCCAATGGGGGTAGGCAGACAGTTAATTTCAAGGGTGGTACGGCAAGGAGGATTTTCTTTGAAATACTCAGCCCAAATCTTGTTATAGATAGGAAAATCGTCTTTCATATTGGTTAAGAAAACCGTTACATCTATGATTTTATCCCAGCTACTTCCGGCATCTTCCAATATATAATGGATGTTTTGAAACACCGAATGGCATTGTTTAGCTATGTCATACGAAACGATTTTACCATTTTCGTCTAATTCAACCCCAGGAATAATTTTGTTACCCTTCTCACGCGGGCCTACTCCTGATAAAAACAATAAGTTTCCAACCCTTTTTGCATGAGGGTATAGGCCAACAGGTTCAGGAGCTTTTGATGAGTGTATGTCTTGCATTTTAGTTTATGGTTGTCGGTTTGTTAGGATTTGGCTTTTATTTTAAAATTTCTTAGTATCCAAATATATCTTTCAATTTCCCTTCTAGCTCTTCACCTCTTAACTTGGTTCCTAAAATCTTGCCTTCTTTGTCTAATAAAACCGTAAAAGGAATACCTTCAATACTGTATTGTTTTACCACAGCCGAGTTCCATTTCATCAAATCACTCACATGTGTCCACAATAACTTATCATCATTGATGGCTTTGGTCCATGCATCGCGGTTATCATCCAAACTCACACTGAAAATCTCAAATCCTTTGGCTTTGTATTTATTGTAAAGCTTCACCACATTTGGATTCTCCTCGCGACAAGGACGACACCAACTGGCCCAGAAATCTACTAATACATATTTGCCTCTCAATGACGACATGGCTATTTGCTTACCAAAAGGGTCACTCAATACGATGTCTGGAGCCTCAGCACCAATGGCTGTTTTAGCTAAATCTTGCACACGAGTATGCAGGGCAATGGCATATTTAGAAGCAGAAAACTTAGAATAAAGTTGATTGTCTATTTCCTTGAATAAGTCAAAATCAGTTTCAGGCATCAAGAAACTAGTAGCAAAATAAGGTACGATAGAATTTTGCAATCCCATAATATAGGTCTTGATAGCGGCTTTGTTGGCATTTGTTAAACTATCAAATTGATTTCTGATTTGTTCTTGTACTTCAACAGGAGGCACTTGCTCACCAAACATGGCGTATTTCTCTTCAAGCTTACGCATTTCTGCATAAGATGCATTGTTAATCAAGAATAATTTTTGCAATTCAACATTTTCCTCAGAGCCTTTAACAATATAGTTTTCTACCTTATCAGCATCTATGTCCAATTGAATATTGCTGGTAGAGTCAATCACTACAATAACATCGCCTTTTGGCAAACGAATGGTGCAGAAAGTTTTTTCCGGAATGCTCCCATTTAATTCAAAACTACCATCAGGAGCAATGTTTGAAGAGTCAAGGAACACAAGGCCAGTAGCCGTTATTTCTTGAATACTGATGCTTCCGGTGGTGTTTTTTATTTTTCCGCTTAGCTTAAATCCGTTTTGCTTTTCGCTGCTCTTATCTCCCGAGCCACATGAGGCAATCAGGATAACAAGGCTAAGTATGCTTATTATTTTTTTCATTTCTATTTTTTGTCTAAGGTTTCTTTTAACAAAGCACTGGCCACTTTAGGGTCGGCTTTGCCTTTACTTGCTTTCATCACTTCACCCATAAATAGGCCTACCAAGCTCACTTTTCCAGCTTTGTATTCCGATATTTTCTCTGGGAATTTAGCAATGGCAGCATCAATCCATACTTGCAACTCGTCTGAATTACTTTCTTGCAATAAGTTTAAGCTTTCAGCAATACTCAATACTGAACTGCTAGGAGATTCTATCAATGCAGGGAATATCTTTTGTTGTGCCGCACTGTGACTCACTTTTCCTTCATCAATCAAGGCGATTATTTCGGCTATTTGAGCAGGTTTTATAATGAATTGTTTGATGTGCAAAGCTTGCTCATTCAAATAAGATCTAACATTCACCATCACCCAATTAGCAGCCGATTTGGTGTTCTTGGTATGAGATAATACTTCCTCAAAATAGGTGGCAGTGTCTTTATCATCAATCAAAACATTGGCATCATATTCATTCAAACCAAATTGATTGGTGTATTTTTCAAACAAGGCCTTTGGTAATTCAGGCATCAGTTGTTTGATATTGTCAATGTACACAGGGGTGATGCGCAATGGTGGCAAATCTGGTTCAGGGAAATACCTATAATCACTTGCTCCCTCTTTGCTACGCATAGCGGCTGTAGTGCCTTTCAATGCATCAAAAGTACGGGTTTCCATGCGCAAAGTATCACCTGCTTCAAGGGCTTCAATCTGACGTTTTATTTCGTGGTCAATCGCTCTTTGCACATTTCTGAAAGAGTTCATGTTTTTTACTTCCACCTTCGTTCCAAATTTGTCAGCACCTTTTATCATCACCGAGATATTGGCATCGCAACGTAGACTTCCTTCTTCCATATTGCCATCACAAATCTCAAGGTATTTCAATAGTTTTTTGATTTCGGTAAGATACAAATATGCCTCTTCACCGCTTCTGATGTCTGGTTCAGATACTATCTCAATAAGCGGTACACCAGCACGATTTAAGTCGATAAGTGTATCATAGAAATCTTGGTCATGCATACTCTTTCCTGCATCTTCTTCCATGTGAATGCGGGTAATGCCGATTTTCTTTTCAGCACAATCTTTGGTTTTTATCTCAATAAAACCATCGGTACAAATAGGGGTTTTATCTTGGGTTATTTGGTACCCTTTTGGTAAATCGCCATAAAAGTAATTTTTACGGGCATAGAATTGGTATTCTGCAATACGGCAATGTGTGGCCAATCCCATTTTAATAGCATAGTTCACCACTTCTTTGTTGTGTTTGGGCAAAGTTCCAGGATGGCCAAGGCTTATAGGACCTATAATTGTATTAGGATCTGAACCATAGTCATAGGCATCTGAGCAGTATGCCTTACTTTTGGTAAGCATTTGCGCATGAACCTCTAGACCAATAACGGCTTGATATTTCGAATAATCTATTGAATTTTCACTCATAAAATGAGTCGCAATTTAAACGAAAAGCTGAATTACTCAATGTGTAAATACTACTAATCAAAATTTCAATACTATTTTATTGTCTTAAATTAGTATTTGTTGCGAGTTCATGTAAATATGATTTGCTATATGGGCCTTGACTAAAAAGTAAATCGATAATGGACAGATTGGGCTGGAAAGAATATTTAGAATCAAAAACTTGGTAATAAGGTTTAAATACTTCAAGATTCTCAAGTGTTTGTTTGGCATTAAATGCATTCCTAAAATCTAGCTCAATATTTTTTTGATAATCTTGGGTAAAAACAATTTGTGT
>CAIVPY010000263.1 GCA_903907885.1 uncultured Bacteroidota bacterium | reverse complement strand
TTTTTTTATTGATATTTTATTTATAGTTTTGAATATCATTTTAAATAACAAACAGTATGAAAACACTTAAAAAAATGGGTATCGGATTATTAATCATGATACTGTTATTAATAGTGGTGGCGTTCTTTTTACCATCAAAAATTCATGTTGAACGTAGTGCACAAATGAAAGCTTCTCCTGAGGCTGTTTATAAACTTGTGGCTGATTTTAAAAATTGGGAGCAATGGAGTCCATGGCATAAAATGGATCCTAATTGGCAAGTAACTTGGGGCGAAAAAACTGAAGGCATAGGTGCAAGCTATAGTTGGAAAAGCGACCATGATAAAGTAGGTAATGGGAGAAGTACTATAGTTGAAGCCACTCCAAATGAAAGTTTGAAAATGGAAATGTTTTTTATGGAAGGTGGAAAACCTGCTTATGGCGGATGGAAGTTTGAAAAAAATGAAGAAGGAGTAAAAGTAACCAACACTATGGATGGCGATGCAGGTATGAATCCTTTTATGCGTTGGATGAACTTATTTATGAATTCTATGGTTGGAAAACATTTTGAAGATGGATTAACAAACCTGAAAAACATTGTTGAATCAAACACAGGTGCTGAAAATAAAATTGCAGGATTTGATTACGAAATGCGTAACATTAATAAAATGATTATTGCTGGTGTTAGATCGAAAATAAAAGTGGCAGATATCAATGGGCAATTGTATGGAAGCTGTTTTGGTATGATAGGAAAGGTGATGGCTACTGAAAAACTAGAGCAAGCAGGTGCACCTTTGTCGTTAACGTATGACTATAATAAAGAAACCTGCGATATGGAAATTGCCATGCCTATAAAAACAATGGGTAAAGGGGATGCTAAGGTTAAGTTTCATGAAGTGCCAGCCTCTAAAGCCTTAGTGGTAAAATACTATGGCAACTATTCTAAAATAGAACCTGTGTATGGAGCTGCTTTTGAATATATGGGCAAAAATAATTTAAAGGAAAACGGAGCTCCTATGGAAATGTATATAACCGACCCTATGACCGAAAAAGATACCGCTAAATGGTTAACAGAAGTAGTTTTTCCAATTAAATAAAAGTAAACACCTAACATAAAATGGAAAAGGGCAGCCGCTTAGGTTGCCCTTTCTGTTTTTTATCAATTATCATTATTTATTTATCTAACAAAAATTACATTTGAACTATGTATAAAAAATATCACACCCTAAACAAGGAACTGTTTATACTTAACAGAGCCAATTTTATTAAGCTTATAAAAGCTAATAGTATTGCCATATTTAATAGCAACGATGAGCATCCTATGAATGGCGATGCCTATCATAATTTTAAACAAAACTCTGACTTGTTCTACCTAAGTGGAGTAGACCAAGAAGAAACCATATTGGTTATATATCCTGATTGTGTGCTTGAAGAATTTAGAGAAGCTCTTTTTATTAAACGTACAAACGATGCTATGGTAACATGGAATGGATATAAACTTAGCATGGAACAAGCCCGTGAAGTGAGTGGCATTAAGAATATTTATTGGGCCGATGAATACGAAGTAAAAATGCGTCCTATTATTAATTATGCTTCAAATATTTATCTAAGCTTAAACGAAAACGACCGTTCAACCATAGGCACACCCTACAAGGATTTACGTTTTGCACAAATGATGCGAGATAAATATCCATTGCACGAATTTGAGAGAGCCACTCCCCTATTGCACAGATTGCGTTCTATTAAATCGAGCTACGAATTAGACTTAATGAAAATAGCTGTAGGAATAAGTGAAAAAATGTTCTCACGTATTATGAAATTTGTAAAGCCAGGTGTGTGGGAATATGAAATTGAAGCTGAAGTTATTCATGAATATCTTTCTAACCGAGCAAACGGACATTCTTTTTCGCCTATTGTAGCTAGTGGTGGCAATTCTTGCATCCTGCATTATGTAGATAACAACAAACAATGCAAAGATGGTGACATTCTATTGTTAGATTCGGGTGCAGATTATGCCAACTATGCAAGCGACATGACCAGAACCATTCCTGTAAACGGTGTTTACACACCACGTCAAAAGCAGGTGTATAATGCGGTGTTAAGAACCATGCGCGAGGCAAAGAAACTACTTAAACCTGGTGTTATGTTGATGGAATACCAAGCACAAGTGGGAGAAATAACACAAAAAGAATTGGTTGATTTAGGTTTATTGACAATGGATGATATCAAAAAACAAGACCCAAAATGGCCCGCTTATAAAAAGTATTTTATGCATGGAACAAGTCACTTCTTGGGTATAGATGTGCATGATGTGGGATTGCGCTACGAGCCAATGAAACCAGGAATGACCTTTAGTTGCGAGCCTGGTATATACATCAAAGAAGAAGGCATTGGGGTGCGAATTGAAAACGAAATTCTTATTACCGAAAATGGTTGTATTGATTTAATGGAGCATATTCCAATAGAAACAGATCATATTGAAGAATTGATGAGAAAATAAATATAAAAAAGTGGAGTCTATGCTCCACTTTTTTATTTCATATCTACCCAAACTGGGCAATGGTCAGAATGCATGGCCGAAGAAATAATGCCTGCATCATTCATGTTGTTTTTAATAGCATCTGCCACCATACAATAATCTATCCTCCAACCTTTATTTCTGGCGCGAGCCCCTGCACGATAGCTCCACCAACTGTAGTTGTGTGGTGCTTTGTTAAATGCCCTAAACGAATCGGCAAATCCACTCTCAATAAAACGACTCATCCACTCACGTTCTTCAGGCAAAAAACCACTGCTGTTTTTATTACTAATTGGGTCGTGTATATCAATGGCTTGGTGACATATATTATAATCGCCACATATTATTAAGTTGGGTCTTTTGCTTTTCAGCTCATCAATGTATTGATGAAAAAACTCAAGCCATACCATTTTGTAAGCTTGCCTCAGCTCGCCACTCGAACCTGATGGAATGTACAAACTAATGATGCTGGTATTGCCATAATCGGCTCTTATAATTCTTCCTTCTGTGTCGAACTCTTGGTTGCCAAATCCATACTCCACATAATCGGGTTCGTTTTTGCAAAACAAGGCCACACCACTATAGCCTTTCTTTTCGGCCGAATGCCAATAATGGTTTTTATATCCTGCCACTTCAAAAATGTATTCATCGCTTATTTGCTCTCTCATGGCTTTTGTTTCTTGAAAACAATACACATCAGCATTTTCATGTTGCATAAAATTTACCAATCCTTTGCTCATAGCCGAGCGAATACCATTCAAATTGTAGCTTATTATTTTCATTAGCAATTATATTCTTGGTTTTACAAAATTAGAAATCAAATATAGAAATAATGAGGATAAAGATATTTCATTTTGTTGGTATAACGAGTGATTCAAAGCCACGTCTTAAACAAAGCGTAGCACATTGAAGAAATTAGCAAGCATGAAACGGATAAATACTCCTTGCTTTTTCTCTTATTGTTCAAATCCTTAGCATAAAAACCATCAAATATGATTGCAACTGCAAGATGTAATAAAACAAATAATTTACCCTCACGTGCTACTGCAAGCCTAAAATTTGGTACAATTTTTTATTTGGCTGCCCGAAAAAAGTGAATGAAAAATAAAAGCCTTTTAGATGATTTGGATTTGCAAAACATTAGAATACATTTGTTAGGTAAGTATGTAAAAATGCATCCATATATACAAGTTACAAGCAAGCCTAGCAGACGACACAACAACAACCAAACGGACGACTATAAACATAAAATGAAACGCTAATTTTGATAGGAGACCAACGACATACAGACCATATTGCAACTGGACAGCAACTGAGCCGACACTCATTGCCGACCCTTCTGTGTTTTAATTTTTTTCCCACCGCACGAAATATTTTGAAATTCTCTGCCAGCACGCAAATGGCACATTTTTTTGCCAACGCACCGACATAAAAAACTAACTTTGGACTGAAAAATTTGAGAATAGAATAGATGACATTAGACCAATACATTGACAACATAAATAAACGATACAAACTTGGTAATGCGACCGAGCATACTTTTCGTGGCGACCTGCAACAACTTTTAGAAAGTTTAGTGCCTGACATCAGGGCGACCAATGAACCCAAAAGACAATCCTGCGGTGCACCTGATTATATTCTTACTAAAAAAGAAATTCCTGTTGGCTTTATCGAAGCCAAAGACATTGGCGACAAAGACTTGGAAGGAGCAAAGAAAACAGGCAACAAAGAACAGTTCGACCGTTATAAGGCTTCGCTAAACAACTTAATTTTCACCGACTATTTAGACTTCCATTTATACATTGACGGAATTTTTATTACAAAAATTGCAATTGCTGCCCTTCGACAAGCTCAGGGCGACAAATATGAAATTGTTCCGTTGCCTCACAACTTTGCAACTTTCACAAATCTTATAAAGGACTTTTCTACTCACATCGGGCAGACAATAAAAAGTTCAAAAAAATTGGCAGAAATGATGGCGGGCAAAGCCCGCCTTCTTTCTGATGTTATTGAAAAGGCTTTGACAAGTGATGAAATTAAAAACGAAAATAGCACACTTAAAGACCAGATGAACGCCTTTAAGGAAATCCTTATTCACGACATTACACCCAAAGGATTTGCTGATGTGTATGCTCAAACCATTGCTTACGGAATGTTTGCGGCTCGTTTACACGACCCAACTTTACCTACATTCAGCCGACAAGAAGCAGCCGAACTAATCCCAAAATCAAACCCATTTTTACGCAAACTGTTTGGCTACATTGCTGGTCCTGACATTGACGACCGCATAAAATGGATAGTAGATAGTTTGGTGGAAATATTTTTGGCTTGCAATGTTGAAGAGATTTTAAAGAATTACGGAAAGTCAACAAAAATGGAAGACCCCATCATCCATTTTTATGAAACATTTTTGAGTGAGTACGACCCGAAATTGCGAAAGGCTCGTGGCGTTTGGTAT
>CAIVPY010000262.1 GCA_903907885.1 uncultured Bacteroidota bacterium | reverse complement strand
GGATGAATTATAAAAATAAAACGGTATTGACGGGGGCAACTCAGATTATCATTGCGCCACCTTACCAAATTAAAGTAGCAGATGTGCTTGTTACTAATTTTCATCAGCCTGAAAGCACCTTGCTGTTGTTGGTTTCTGCCTTCATTGGCAGCGAGTGGAAGCGTGTGTACGACTATGCTTTGGCAAACGATTTTAGGTTTTTGAGTTATGGTGATAGCTCCATATTGTTTAGGGATTGATTTATTTTTTCAAATTAAAAGAAAACATCGAATACCCAATTCCAAATGAAATCCAAGGTTCTCCTTGGTAAATCCATTCGTATTTTAGCTGATTGACATGCGAGATAAAATCGAATCCAAGAAAAACTCCTATTTGTGCATTGCCCATTTCTATTACCGCACCAAGTGATGGAGTAAATGCCAATAAGTCAACATTTTTTTGTGTTCTACCTTTGGTTGAAAAACTATCGGCAGTTACTGAAGATATGCCTGTACCAATTAGAAAAGCAATAGCCGATTGCTTATCTTGATTTAGATTATACTTGATTCCAAAAGTCGAGCCTACTGATATATCTTTACTAAAATCAAATGGACTAAAGCGAAGTTTTATAGGTGTAATAATTGTACCCACAACCAAATCCCATTCCGATTTTTTTATAAGCACAGCTTTAAAATCAAGCTGTGCTTTTGTAATAGTAAAGTATGTGTACGAAGTATAATCTTCAATGCTTGAATAAGGTTTTTTACTATTTGTTTTCTTGTTGTTTGAAAACATAGTGAACCGTATTATACACTGGTCTTGCTTAATATCAACCAAAACAAATTTAGAATTGGGTGGTGCTACAAGCAGCGCAGTATCTATAATTTTACCTGTAATGCTGCATTTAAAAATGGGGCATTCGACCAAAAACTCGTAGTATCTATTTTTGTCAGAGCTTATTATTTGAGCTTTGCATAGCTGATTTACAAATAGTATTGTCAGTATTATAAACAATAATTTTTTATACATCGTATTTTATGTTTTAAAAAACTACCACATACCTATCGTAAGTTGATGTAATTTTATACTTACCTTCTTTTAGTGTGCAACGAGGAATTTGCAGCATAGTACAAATATTTTCGGGCACTGTATAGTCTTCATCAAGTATAAAAAAGCCAGTAGAAAAATATTTTAAAAACGCTTTATCGCTAATGCTTGATTTTCGAAAAGAAAATTCAACGGCTTTATCATTTATTACAGAAATATCTACGATGGTTTCGTTGTCTTTTCTTAATTCGTTATTGTTTACAATTATTTTACAGATGTTGAAGCCTATGCAATCAGGCTGTTTGCCTATACTTACTATAAATCCATTATCGGTTTTATAAAACAAAAACGACAATAGGGTGCTAAACAAAATTATGTATTTCATTTTTTGTGAATTTATTTTTTAAGAATGAGTTTGAAAAAACCTACCAGATGAATGCTGGTAGGTTTAAAATTTAGAAAAGTAACAAGTTATTTAGCATTTTTATTTTGAATATATATTTTCAATGATTTTATCTTCTAAATTAACTTTAAATGCACTTGATAGATAGTCAATATCACCAGCAAAATTAAATATAACTTCGTTATTATAAATTAACATTATAAACGGATAGCCAGTTTTATTTATGCTATCTAAAGCATTTTTATTAGTTGAAAATAGATTATTTGAATTGTGATAATACTTGCTCAATATTAATCTGTCTTGTCCTAAAATAGGTTTACACTAAAAAGTGTAAAATATGGAAAAGATAATCATAAAAAAACCGAGC
>CAIVPY010000261.1 GCA_903907885.1 uncultured Bacteroidota bacterium | reverse complement strand
CCTGCTACTTTAATATCAAATGGTTTGGTATAAACCCTACCATTTTTCACTTCATATTTAATAGCCACATCCTTCATTTCAAACTTGCGCAAATCATCTTTTTTCAACACGTCAGCTATTTTGTTAAACACCCCCACATTGCTCACAGATGCTTGTGAAACTTGTAATACCCCATCAGCAAAAAGTTCTTCATAAACGGGTTTCATTCTGCTGTTCAAAGTTGTTTTCATGTTGAAAGTAGTGCTAAACATACCTTGCATTTTTTCTGCAATAGGAGCAATCTTTTTAACGGTATTGAAAGTTACAAATGCCTTTTGGATATCTAGGTTTTGGATACCAAACTTCATGTCTACATTAGGCTTCTTAGGATTTGTAGTTTCGTAAAAGCCATCCAATTTTATGCTTGAACCAAGCGTATTAAGTGTTACATTGTTAAAGTTTAATTTTTGCTCTGCTACTTTTACCATGCCTTTAAAATTGGTGATTTCCATATTGGAATAAAGCAATTTGTTAATAGAGCTAGTCAAAGTAAAGTCAATATTAGAAGGGATTTCAACCACAGCCATGCCAGCCGTATCATTGCTTGCAGTTTCAGACGCTTTTTCATCTTTACTTAAAAACTGGTTGGCATCCATCATATTGCTCCTAAAATCAAGGGCAGCTTGCAGAGTGCCTTTACCAAAGAAGTATGGAAAGAAGTTGCTTAACGAACCATTCATTTGCATATCACTCTTGCCAATCATTGCATCAAATCCATTTAAGGCCACAGTTTTAGGGTTGAAAGTCAACACAGCATTTTTCATTTGCATGCCAAGAGGTAATTCTTTTGAAACGTAATTGACATTGCTTGCTTGTATCGTGCCACTTGCATTAAAGTTTTCATATTGTTGCTTTTCAATGGCGCTTACTTTTCCTTTGGCTGCAAAATCAGAAATAATAAGGCCTCCAAGCTTGGTGCCCTCTGGCATGGCTACAATTTTCACCACATTGTCAAGGTTCAATCGACCTTTCATAGCAGCATCTATATATGGGTCTTTGATTGGGTTCGTAGCCAATAGTTTGGCATCAAATGGGTCGCCTTGTAATTCAAAATGTAATTGGCTTAAGTCGATTTTTGTATTGTCTAAATTTCCATCAGGGTTAGTTACATGTAAGGCCATTCCTACATTTTCAACAGGGGCTGGCAATGCTGGGTATTTAAACCAACCATTATCAACCAATACATTTAAAGCAAAAGCAGGCATACTTTTATCATTGAATGTGCCCTTTACAAAACCATCGAAAGCCAATTTACCCTTGCTTTGCAGGTCTTTGAAATTAGATGCATAAATAGCAGGTATCAATGAAAGGAAATCCTTGAAATCATTACGCTTGGCGGCATACTTAATATCCATTATCATGTCATCCCCTTTCATTTGAAAGGTTCCATCCATACCTAAAGCCAAATCATTTAATCCAAATTCATTGTTTTTAAAGGTAAATAGCATCTCCTTCATGTTGGCATCAATTTCTGCATTTCCTTTGGCTGTCACTTTGTTGAAATACTTAATACCTCCATAGCTAACACTCATTTGCTCAATGCTCATAATGTTTTTCATTAAGAACAAGTCTTGATTGAAATCACCTGTTAAGGTATAATTCATATTCACCAATTCACTGCTCATATTGCCTTGCTTGTCATCGTATTTGATATAACTGTTTCTGATTTCAAACTTCTTTAGCGAAATATTGAACTTTGATTCGCTAGCTGTGGCTTGGCTTTGACCGCTATCTGCCGTTGCTTTGGCAATATCCCAATTGCTCTTACCATCTTTGAGAACTATGGCATTTACACGGGCTTTGTCCAATAATATAGAACGTATTTTTATTTTATCACCACTGATGACACTCATAATATCGAGTGTAGCTGATATTTCTTTGGATGCAAATAGCGTATCGCCTTCAAACTCTTTGATGCCAACCACTGAAAGGTCTTTTATTTCTAAGGTGAAATTGGGAAAAGACTTTATTATACTCAATCCAATATCATCACTAAAGTTTACCTTGGCATTGATGTTATTATTGGCTTGTTCTTTGGCTATTTGCAGTATTTTACCTTTAAAAGCAAAAGGCAAAACAATGGCCGAAATCAGAATGAATAAAAATAAGAATAGAAACCACTTTAAGAATTTTTTCATGTTAGCTGTTAATTATAAGGTGGCGAAGATATAACATCCTATAAAAGCATAAAAAAATTATTGTCATTTGTTTGGATGCAGGAATTATCGGAGGAATAAAAGTTTATGAATCAAGTATTCATTACCTCATCCTCTTAATTATAAACCCATTTTCTACTTTTTCGAAATTGAGTTTGGGATAATAGTTCATAGCGGCTGGAGCTGATAATAACAAAAGCATTGTTTGCTCACCTATTTTTTCTTTTGTTAATGCAATAAGCTGTTTACCAATTCCTGCACTCTTGTATTCCTGTCTAACAGCAATGTCAGACAGATAACAACAATATGAAAAATCTGTAAGTGAGCGGGCAATACCTACCAGTTTATCATTGTCCCAAGCCGTTACAATTAAATTAGAATGAGCAAACATTTTCGCTATTCTGTCTTTGTCTTTCGTTGGTCTATTAATGCCCGAACTGTTATAAAGGTCAATAATTAGTTCAACTTCAGGTGTTGTATCAAGTTTATATGTGATTTCCATTTTTAAAATATAAGCATCAATTATTTTTCAAGTTTTTAACCAAAAATATAGCACAATCTTTATGACGATAAATTTCAACAAGGTCAAATTTTTTACTCAAATCAATTTCACGGGCTTCTTTCATCACAGCTATGGTATCGCCTTGTTGGATATATTCTATCGAAGTTATTTCTTTATTGTTGTATCCTTTTTCTTTGTCGAGCATAAAATAATAGTATAAAGAATAGTTATAATCCAGATTGAACATGCGCAGGGTTTTGGTATATTTTTTCTCTGACCTAAGGTTTTCGATAAACTTTTTTAGGTGGTTGGTTTCAACTGAGGAATAGTTTTTATTTATTATAGAAATACATGGTTTCACAGACAATAATATAATAGCTGTTATTATCACTTTGGTGTAAAGTTGTTTTTTGTTTTTTATAAAAGCAGCGAATACCGATGCGATGTATAATGATAAAAAGGGATATAATATGGCATCATACCAATCTTTTTTCACATCTGTTCTGAAAATAAAAAAGCACAATACAAACAAGATTATTAAGCAATAGGTAGCCAAGCTTTTTTCAATTGATTGTTTTGAGAAAACATGAATAACCATACATAAAGGCATACATAGTACCCAAGGCATAAAATACTCTTGCTTATACATTCTTTCGATATAATAATACCAAGGGTGTGTATCGCTTTGTAATAAAGAGTTTGATATTAATCGCCCACTTAATTCTTGCTTATATACAGCTTGCAAAAAACCTGGGTTTAATTGTTCGCGTATTAAATAATAGGAAATTGTAATGGCTAAAAAGGCTGTCATGCCCAAATAGAAATGTATGTCTTTTATTATTCTATTATTGTTTTTATGGAGTAAAAACCAAGTCATAAAACAAGGTACAAGCACTAATATTCCAGGACCTTTGGTGTAAACGCCCAAAGTCATACCTAACCAAAACAAATAATTAGCCAACTTATTATTTGTTTTATTAATACAAAGTATAAAAAAACAAATGCTGCTGAATACAGCAAAAAAAACGAAAGTGACATCTGTATCTCCTGTTCGGGTTATGTGAAGTTGGTAAAACCCAATTGAACTTAAAAATATTAGAGAAGAAGTGAATGCTAAAAAATTGTTTTTTATAAATAAGCCACTAAAAATATATATACATAAAAATGTACTCAGTGCAAAAATCGCCACAGGAAATCTTAGTGCAAACTCATTTACCCCAAATATTTTATAAGATAATGCGATGCACCAAATATGAAAGGGCGGTTTGGGTGAAAATAGTTCTGGATTTCCCCAATAATCGTAAACCATAATTGGGTGTGGGTTTTGCAAGAAACGAAAAGCATTAATAGCATATACTGATTCATCCCAGCATTGTAAAGCTAAACTGTCGAGATGAAGAAAGATTATAAAATAACTTAGTAATGAAAGTAGAAATAAACCTATCCAAAACATTTGCTTGTTACTTGATATCGTCATATAGCTTCAAATTGTATGAATAGATAAAACACACATTTAAAAACTAAGCAATCTCAACCACAGCATCATCTTGTTCTATTAGAGAGCCATCTTTTAAGTAAATAGATTTAACAACACCTGCTTTTGGAGCTAAGATGGTACTTTCCATTTTCATGGCTTCGATGGCAAAGAGTTGGGTATTCTTTTCTATTTTATCTCCAATTTTTACCAATACTTTTGATAGTCTTCCTTGCAATGGTGAACCCACTTCATCGGCATTGCTTACCTTTTTATTAGCCGCTTTGGTACCCGTAAATTTCTTGTCCTTCACTTCTATGGCACGAGTTTGTCCATTTAGTCTGAATAGGGCAGTTACTTTACCTTCTCCATCATTGATGGTGTTAACCATTCGCACCAAAATGTTCTTTCCTCTACCTAGTTCAATTAAAACTTCTTCATTGTTTTTTAAGCCATAAAAGAAAGTAGCGGTAGGTATGTGCCACAAGTCACCAAACTTACTTTTCATGTCAGCATAACCTTCAAATACCTTTGGATAAAATTTATAAGACAAGAAGTCTAAGAAAATATAATCATGACCGAATTGTGTTTGAAATGCTTCAAATTCTTTATCAAAATCAACAGGTGCAAGATGGGCATTAGGCCTGTCAGTGTATGCTTTTTGCGATTTCAAAATTACTTTAGCCAATTCAGGAGGGAAGCCACCTGGATTTTGGCCTAAATCTCCTCTAAAAAGTTCTATAACTGAATCAGGGAAACTGATGCTATCACCTTTTTCGTAAATGTCTTTTTCTGTATATCCATTTGAAGTCATGAATAATGCCATATCACCTACCACTTTACTTGATGGAGTTACTTTCACAATGTCGCCAAACATTTTGTTTACCACTTCATAATTCTCTTTGATGGTCTCGAATTTGTCTTCTAAGCCTAAACTGCGGGCTTGTGGGCGAAGATTTGAGTATTGTCCACCTGGAATTTCATGGTCGTAAACTTCGGCAGTTCCTGCTTTCAAATCACTTTCAAATGGATAGTAATATTCACGAATGCTTTCCCAATAGTTGCTGAATTTATTTAATGATTTCAGGTTGATTTTTTGTTCCCTTTCATGACCTTCCATCATGGCAACGATGGAGTTGAAATTTGGTTGAGAAGTTAAACCACTCATACTTGCCAATGCCACATCAATCACATCCACTCCTGCTTCTATGGCTTTTAGATAGGTGGCAGGTTGAATACTAGAGGTATCATGTGTATGTAAATGAATAGGTATACTAATCGATTTTTTTAGTTCAGTAATCAGTATCTGTGCTTGGTATGGTTTAAGCAACCCCGCCATGTCTTTTATTCCTAAAATATGAGCACCCGCATCTTCAAGTTGCTTAGCTAAATCGAGGTAATAATTAAGATTGAATTTTTGGTTTTTCTCAGGGTTTTGGAAGTCGCCCGTATAAGCAATACAAGCCTCTGCTAAACCTTCGGTTCTCTCATTCACAGCATTGATACTCACTCGCATGCCTTCAATCCAGTTGAGTGAATCAAATATCCTAAAAACGTCAATTCCATTCTTTCCACTTTCTTCAATAAATCTTTCTACTAAATTATCAGGATAAGCTTTGTAACCAACTGCATTTGAGCCTCTAATTAGCATTTGGAACATAGTGTTTGGAATGGCTTCTCTCAATAGTTGTAAGCGTTGCCAAGGGTCTTCATGTAAAAATCGAAGTGCTACATCAAAAGTGGCACCACCCCACATCTCGATGCTAAACATCTCAGGATGATTTTTAGCAAAACTTTCAGCAATACGAAGTATGTCTGATGTACGAACCCTTGTAGCCAACAAACTTTGATGCGCATCACGCATTGTACAATCGGTGTAATGTATGGCTTTCTCATGTAAGAGCCATTTTGTAAATCCATCTCTTCCTAATTCTTTTAATCGGTCTTTTGTACCTTTAGGGTATTCAGTATAATGGTTAAAATCTGGAACTATCGCATTTCTAAAATGCATATTAGGATTAATCGATTTTACATCTTCATTTCCGTTAACTGTAACTTCAGCTATGTATTGTAGAGCTTTGGTACCTCTGTCAAGAGCTTTTGAAAACTTAAATAACTCAGGGTGGGAGTCTATAAATTTTACAGTAGTTTTTCCTGCCAAGAATTCTTTATGACGTAGAACATTTTCTAAGAAAATGATATTGGTTTTTACCCCTCTTATTCTGAACTCTCTCAATACGCGCACCAATCTGTTACTGGCTTCTGAAAGTGTTTTTCCACTTGCTGTAATTTTAACCAAAAGTGAATCGAAGAAAGGAGAGATTTTCACATTTGGATAAGCACTCCCTTCATCTAACCTGATGCCTGGTCCACCCGCATTGCGATATGCTATAATGGTTCCATGATCGGGTTTGAAATTATTGGCGGGATCTTCAGTGGTGATGCGCACTTGCACCGCATAACCTTCGCAACTAATTTGACTTTGAGAAAGTATATTGATTTCAGGTGAATCTAAACGATGACCTTGAGCTATTAGAATTTGGGTTTTTACAATGTCAATTCCTGTAACTTCTTCTGTAACGGTATGTTCTACTTGTATGCGAGGGTTTACTTCAATGAAGTATACTTTTTCTTCAGGATCAACCAAAAACTCAACGGTACCTACATTGTTATAATTTACCTTCTTACATATTTTAAGGGCATAATCATAGAGAGCTTTTTTTGTTTCAGCTTTTAAGTTAGGAGCAGGGGCCATTTCAATCACCTTTTGGAATCTGCGTTGTACAGAGCAATCACGTTCAAACAAATGCACCAAATTGCCATGTCGATCACCCACAATTTGCACTTCAATATGGCGAGGTGTTTCAATAAACTTTTCTAAGAAAACAGTATCATCCCCAAAGGCTACACGGGCTTCGTTTCTGGCTTCATTAAACAATGCTTCTAATGATTCTTCATTTCTTACCACACGCATGCCACGTCCACCACCACCTGCAGCAGCTTTAATCATTACTGGGTATTTGATACGCGCAGCTTCGCTGCGCGTATCCTCAAATGTTTTTAAATCAATATGACTATCTTCTATGATAGGCACATTAGATTCTATAGCTACTTTTTTAGCCAATACCTTATCGCCAAGGCTTTTCATTACCTCAGGGTCAGGACCGATAAATATGATTCCCTCCTCTCGGCATCGAGTAGCAAAATGTGCATTTTCACTTAGAAATCCGTAACCAGGGTGAATTGCATCCACTTTTTCGTTTTTAGCTACATGGATAATTTCTTCAATATCTAAATAAGGTTTTAAAGGATCTGTTTCTTTACCAATTTGATAACTTTCATCGGCCTTGTAGCGATGAAGACTATAACGATCTTCGTATGTATAAACGGCTATTGTTCTAATGTTAAGTTCAGTAGCAGCACGAAAAACTCGGATGGCAATTTCGCCACGATTGGCGACTAAAAGTCTTTTAATTCGCATATAATTAAATTATATATTATCTGATAACAAATATGCAATTTTGAATCAAAATTTTATAATCAAATAAATGCTGCTTATACACATTTTGTTATTAGTTGAAACCAATAGTGTCCTAAACGTTTTAGCATTTGACAATGTGTTGCGAAAATACAGCATATTAGGATTGTAAAATTCATTTTTCAAAAAGAACCCCTTGTAAATTATTTATAGAAGTTGAAT
>CAIVPY010000260.1 GCA_903907885.1 uncultured Bacteroidota bacterium | reverse complement strand
GTTTTCCAAGTGCCTTTGCTGATGCAGAGTTTGGAGAGGATGCAAGCAAGTTTTCATTACCTTATGATGAGATAAAACCTGCTGATTATGCTAGTGTTGGAAACATCAAACCTGCTTTGGCTGAACTTGATGCTAAACACCAAGAAAGGTTGAAAACCAATGATGAATATAAATACCTTGTGGAAGACATTGCCCTAATTGAAAAAAACAGAAACAAGGAATATGTGACCTTGAATGAGGAGTTATATAAAAAAGAAACAAAAGAAAACGAAGCCAGAAACAAAGAAAGAACTGAAGCTAGAAAAAAATCAAAAGATAAAAATGGCGAAAACGCTGACCTGATATTGGATGAAGCTAAATTGATTCTTTCTGATTATACCAGCAAAAAATAATTGGAGGTGTGATTATTCTCAATATCAACCAATGAACCACTTATTAATATAGTTTTGTGACATGAAAGCATTTAAAATTTTAGTTTTATGTATAGCCTTGATGCTAATGGCTGATGCCTTGCAGGCACAATGCCCTATGTGTAAAACCGCTCTTATTAAGGCGCGTGAAAGCGGTGAAACCCAAGTGGGTAATACCCTAAACGATGGCATTCTTTACTTATTTGCTTTCCCCTATATAGTTGCCGGGGTTTTTGGATATATCTATTACAAAAAATACAAACAACACAAGGCTTCAAAAGCAATATAAATTATACATGAGCGAAAAATATGTTCCTTCTAAAACCTTAGCTGTTTTGAAGTGTAAATGCCCACAATGCCAAAGTGGTGATATGTTTGTTTATCCTACTCACAACCTAAAGCGATTTTACGATATGTATCGATCTTGCTCGGTGTGTGGCTTAGAATATGAAATTGAGCCAGGTTTCTTTTGGGGTGCTATGTATGTTAGTTATGCATTAACGGTAATCATGATGCTTTTTATTGGTGGTGCAGTATTGTTTTTATCAAATGGAAAGGCAGACTTTTGGACCTATATAATTCCCATCATATCAGTTGTTTTACTGACCTCGCCTTATACCTACAGGTTATCAAGGGTATTGATGCTGCACTTCCTATCTCCTATTCGTTTTGATATTAAATTAATAAAAAAATAAAATCCTCTTTATGATTTTAGGAATTATTCCTGCTCGCTACGCTTCGAGCCGTTTTCCGGGCAAGCCGCTTATTGAAATTTTGGGCAAAACCATGATTCAAAGGGTATATGAGCAAGCCAGTCAATCAAAATTATTAGACAAAGTGGTGGTGGCTACTGATGATGAGCGCATATATAATCATGTGTTGAGTTTTGGTGGCACGGCTATTATGACTAAGGAAGAACACCCAAGTGGCACAGACCGCTGCTTTGAGGCTTTGCAAAAAACTGAAGGAAAATATACCTATGTGGTAAACATACAAGGTGATGAGCCCTTTGTGAATGCTGACCAAATAGATGAATTGGCACAAGTATGCGATGGCAACAATGAATTGGCTACACAAATGATTGCAGTGGATAGCCACGAGGTTTTGTTTGACAAAGGCGAGGTGAAAATTGTACTTAACGAGGCCCATGAGGCTTTATACTTTAGCCGCATGGTTATTCCTTTTATTAAAGGAGTGGATGAAAAAGATTGGCACAAGCACCATACTTACTACAGACATGTGGGCATGTATGCCTACCGCACAGATATTTTAGAAGCCATAACAAAACTAGCGCCTTCGGCATTAGAAAAAGCCGAATCTTTAGAACAATTGCGTTGGCTTGAGGCTGGCTACAAAATAAAATTGGCTACTACTTCTTACGATAGCCATTGTATAGATACCCCTGAGGAT
>CAIVPY010000259.1 GCA_903907885.1 uncultured Bacteroidota bacterium | reverse complement strand
TCGGTTGAAACCGTTTCAGGATTGCAATTAATCATGATGGCTTCGTAACCACTTTCTTTGGCAGCCAACAAACCATGCACACAGCAATAGTCAAACTCTATACCTTGTCCAATGCGGTTTGGTCCAGAACCCAACACTATTATTTTTTTGTTATTTGTTGGTATGCTTTCATTCTCACCATCAAAGGTTGAGTAGAAATAATTGGTAGGTGATGGAAACTCTGCCGCACAAGTATCAACCGTTTTGAAAATACGTTTAATTCCAGTAGCATCACGTAATGCTTTTACATCTGCATCAGTTGCATCGGATCCTAGGAGATAAGCAATTTGCTCATCGCTGTAGCCTTTTTCTTTTAACTCAACCAATAATTCGTGTGGAATATTTTTTAAACTAAAACGTTTTGCTTCCGTTTCAATCCTCACCATTTCGTTTATTTGGGTCAAAAACCATCTGTCAATCTTGGTTATTTTTTCTATTGATGAAATAGGAACACCAAGGCTTAAAGCATCTTTTACGGCAAAAATTCTATCCCAACTAGGGTTTGTTAGCTTTTCAATAATGTCTTCAAGGTTTCTGTTTTGGTAACCATCTGCGCCTAAACCATTGCGTTTAATTTCTAAACTTTGAGTAGCTTTTTGTAAGGCTTCAATAAAGGTTCTACCAATGCCCATAACCTCGCCAACGGCTTTCATTTGAAGGCCTAAGGTTTTATTAGCACCTTTAAATTTATCAAAATTAAACCTTGGTATTTTTACAATCACATAATCTATAGCTGGTTCAAAGTAGGCAGAAGTAGTTTTAGTTACTGGGTTTTTCAATTCATCTAAGCTATAACCTATAGCTAGTTTTGCTGCAATTTTTGCAATTGGGTAACCAGTGGCTTTACTTGCTAATGCTGATGAACGCGAAACACGAGGGTTGATTTCAACGGCTATAATATCTTCGTCTGCAGGGTTTACCGCAAACTGCACATTACAACCACCATGAAAATTGCCAATGCTTCGCATCATGTGGATGGCCATATCACGCATACGCTGGTAACACGAATCGCTGAGTGTCATGGCAGGTGCTACGGTTATCGAATCACCTGTGTGAACACCCATTGGATCAAAATTTTCAATCACACATATCACCGCCACATTATCATTTTTGTCTCGAAGTAATTCTAGCTCATACTCTTTCCAACCAAATACCGCTTTCTCAACCAGTACTTCGTGGGTAGGAGAGGCGGTTAAACCTCTTTGTAAAGCAGCATCTAATTCTTCTTTTTTCCATACAAATCCTCCTCCAGTACCACCAAGGGTATAAGAAGGGCGGATAACCAATGGAAATCCTATTTCTTGTGCAATTTCTTTTCCTTCTAAAAACGAGTTGGCCGTTCGGCTAGGTGCCACACCAATGCCGATTTCAATCATTTTTTGTCTAAACAATTCTCTGTTTTCAACAGTGTCTATGGCTTTGGTATCCACCCCAATCATGCGCACATTGTATTTTTCCCAAAGTCCAATTTCTTCACATTCAATGGCCAAATTCAATGCAGTTTGACCACCCATGGTGGGCAATACCGCATCTATTTGTCTTTCTTGAAGAATCTTTTCAATTGAATCACTAGTCAAAGGCCACAGATACACATGGTCGGCAGTAACATTGTCGGTCATAATGGTGGCAGGGTTTGAGTTTATTAGAGAAACTTCAATACCCTCCTCTTTGAGTGAACGCGAAGCCTGACTACCCGAATAATCAAACTCGCAAGCCTGACCGATAATGATAGGTCCGCTTCCAATAATAAGTACCGATTTTATGCTATTGTCTTTTGGCATGTTTCCAAGGTGTATATATATAAATGTGAGTATTTGCTGTTAAAATGCAGCATCTTAAAATTGGGCAAAGATATATACATAGCCCCAAACAAAAGTATGATGTTGAAATATTCTTTAAAAATTGATTTTAAATGTAGAAATACAACAAGAGATGCATTTCAGTGAAATCGACAATAATAGTCTCTAACAATCCCGATGTTGAGTACTTTTAAATAAAATATATTTGTTAAAAAAACTTAAAGAAAATGAAGCCAGAATAACGAAAGGGGAAAAAGTCAAATTTTCTATGTCTGAATTCATAATTCAAACTCTTTCCAATTGTTATAGCATTTAATTGAGTATTAATTAAATGTATAATTAACTAATAAATTATAGTTTAACAGGTCCAACAAAGTTCGTTTCAATAGTCCTAATGAGTTTGTTGTTGCTGTATATTTCTATCTCCGTATTGATATTATTGGATTTAATATCCGATTGAGGTATGATAATAAAGAAAGAACCTTTGGCTAGTTCATCTTCGTTTAATTCAAACTGCGGACTATTTCGGTCAACCATTTTTAATTTAGCGGTAATTGGTTTGGTAACTTTTATTTCAATATGCTTATTATAAAATGTTTTATTAACCACTTCAAAATTATACATATTGCTAATCATCCCCTCACTTTGTACCTGGTGGAGCATTCCTGGTGTTCTTAAAACCGTAGAATCAATTTCTTTACGGGTGGATAACAAATAGGTAAGTGTGCTAACCAAAATAAGCAAAATAGTTGTGTATGCTATGCTCCTAAAAGTAACTCGTTTTACAATACCGGACACAACTTCGGCTTGCGATGCATAGCGAATAAGGCCTTTTGGTTTTTTCATTTTTACCATCACATCATTGCACTCGTCAATACAAGCAGTACAATTGATGCATTCCAATTGAGTACCATTTCTAATGTCTATACCTGTAGGGCAAACATGCACACAACGATTACAATCAACACAATCGCCTAGTTTGGTTTCTGAATTCTTTTTATGTAAACCCCTTGGTTCCCCCCTAACAAAATCATATGCAACAACAATGGAATTTCTATCAAGCATTAACCCTTGAAGTCGTCCATAAGGACAAACTACAAGACAAATAATCTCTCTGAATTTGGCAAATACTGCATAGAAAACTGTAGAAAAAATGATAAGTGCAAAGAACTTGCCCAAATGAGCCATAGGGCCCTCTTCAATTAGTTTCCACACTTCGTCTACACCAATAAGGTAACTTAAGAAAGTATTTGCAATAACTACAGCTAACAAATAGAAGATAATATGTTTTACTGTCTTTTTTACAATCTTTTCGGAATTCCAATCTTGATCGTCAAGTTTCTTTTGGGCTTTATAATCACCTTCGATTAAGTATTCAATTTTGCGAAAAAGCATTTCCATAAAAATGGTTTGGGGGCACGCCCATCCACAAAACATACGACCAAAAATAACCGTGAAAAGAATAATAAAAACCACAAAGGTTATCATCAATAATGCAAATAGAGGCAAGTCTTGAGGCCAAAAAGGAATTCCAAAGATTATAAATTTCCGTTCAAGTACGTTTAATAACAGTAAAGGATGTCCTTTTAATTTGATAAACGGACCTAAAAACAACAACACCATCAAGGCGATACTAAACCAAGTGCGTCCTGTATATAAAGGGCCTTTTGGTTTTTTGGAATACACCCAATTACGATCACCCCCTTTGTCAATTAAAGAGATACTATCGCGATAAATTTCGCCTTGTGGTGGTGTTGCTTGGTGTGACATTGTTTTTATTTAGTTTTTACTGAATCTACAGGTATTATGGCAGTAGAGTCGGTAACAGCAGCCCCTGAAACTTTTTCCCCTTGTGGTTCTTTAGCTCCTGGAGGGTTACTTCCTTGTAAGCTTAATATATAACTAGCAAGTAATTGTATTTGCCCGCCATTCATTGAATTTTGCCATGCTACCATACCTTTAGATGGAACTCCATATGTTATTGTTTTGAAAATTGATTTTACATCACCGCCATGTAACCAATATTCGTCTGTCAGGTTGGGTCCTACTTTGCCCTCAGCTTTCTCACCATGACACACAACGCATTTGCTTGTAAATAGAGCAGCACCTTCGCTAATTTTAGCTTTATCAGTTATTAGCACCACAGTGTTTTCGTCTATTAAGTTGCCTGCCTTTTTAATATATTCCTGCTTTGATATTTCGGCATTAGCCATTTCGGTTTCATATTCTTTACCTTGTAGGCTTCCAACTTTAAATACATGAAACACCATAAGGTAAACAAAGGCTGCAACTATTGTTGAGTAAAACAGTAAATTAAACCAAAAAGGAATTGGATTATTTAACTCTTTAATACCATCAAAATCATGGTCTAATTCAACTTCTTTTTCGGCTGAAAGGGGTTTCAAACTAAGTGCCTTCTCCCAAAAAGTTTGCTCGGTTTCAACTTGAAGTTTTCCTCCGTTAGTTTCAATTGTTAGAATATGCATAACTCTTTTTAGCATTATTAATAGTAGAAATAGAACAACTATTAATATTACTATAATACCCATTAAGAGTAGATGAATGTTCATTATTGGTGCGCTTTCTGAAGTGGTTTGCGCCATAGCTATTGATGCAAACAGCATCAACCCTGTCGTTAATTTTAACTTATTCATATCTTATTATTTTTTAATCAAGTGGTATATTTTTCATTTTATCGATATAGTTTTTGTCGGCTTTAAAAACCCAAAATAGCAAGCCAATAAAAAACACAATAAAAACTATCATTGAGAAGATGAGATACCCATCTACACCTTGCACATTTGCTAAATATTGTTTCATAATAATTAATTACTTGCTGAAGATTGTTTTTTTATATCTGTTCCCATACGTTGTAAATATGCAATTACAGCAACCAATTCTTTTTGGCTTTCTAACACAATTCCTTCTTTTTTCAAATTGCTTGTAATAATATCCGCCTGAGCCATTAGAGACGCATTTCCATTTTCAATCTCGTAATCTGTATATGGAACGCCTAATGTTTTCATTGCCTTTAATTTTTTAGGCGTTGTGCTCACGTCAATATCTTGATCGGCTAACCATGAGTATTGTGGCATAATGCTACCAGGCGACATGGTGCGTGGGTTAATCATGTGGTGGTAGTGCCAACTATCTGGATATTTACCTCCAATACGCATCAAATCTGGACCTGTTCGTTTTGAACCCCATAAGAACGGATGATCGTAAACGAATTCGCCAGCTTTGGAGTATTCACCCATATATCTTTCAGTTTCTGAACGGAATGGACGAACCCATTGAGTATGGCATGTATTACAGCCTTCTCTTTGATATATGTCTCTTCCTTGTAATTCCAGAGGAGTATAGGGTTTAACACTGGCAATGGTTGGAATATTTGATTTTATTGTAAATGTAGGAATAAGCTCAACTGCACCACCTACTGCAATCATTACTACAGCCAATACTGTAAATGTAATAGGTTTTCTTTCTAATACAGCATGCCAAAATTCTCCTTTATGTGCTCCACTTGATTTTTCTAAAGCTGGAGCTTCAGCAGCTTCGTTTGCTACCAATTTGCCTTGAGTAATGGTTTTAACTATATTATAAATTAACACTAAGAAACCACTTAAATATAGTGCACCGCCAAACGAACGAAGCATATGTAATGGTAAAATCTTCAATGTGATTTTTAAGAATTCAGGATATTGTAGAGTTCCTTCAGGAGTAAATTCTTTCCACATCAAACCTTGTGTAAATCCGCTCCAATACATTGGAATAGCGTAGAATACAATACCTAGTGTAGCTAACCAAAAATGTACATTCATTAATTTTTTAGAATAGATAGTTGTATTATAAATACGAGGGATAATCCAGTAAATCATAGCAAAGGTTAATAGACCATTCCATCCCAATGCACCAACATGCACGTGACCTACGATCCAATCGGTAAAGTGTGCTATCGCATTTACATTTTTCAACGATAACATAGGGCCTTCAAAAGTTGCCATACCATAAGCGGTAACACCTACAGCAAACATTTTCAAAACAGGTTCGTCACGCACCTTATCCCATGCTCCACGAAGGGTTAATAACCCATTTACCATTCCACCCCATGATGGAGCGATTAACATTATTGAAAAAGCAACACCTAAAGATTGTGCCCAATCAGGTAATGACGAATACAACAAATGGTGAGGGCCAGCCCATATATATAAAAATATCAAAGACCAAAAATGAAGGATTGATAGTTTATAAGAATAAACTGGACGACCTGCTGCTTTTGGTAAAAAGTAATACATCATACCCAAAAAAGGTGTAGTTAAAAAGAACGCAACTGCGTTATGTCCATACCACCATTGTACTAATGCGTCTTGAACGCCTGCGTATACAGAATAGCTTTTTGTGAAACTAATTGGCAATTCCATTGAATTTACAATATGTAGAACCGCTACGGTTACCAATGTAGCTATGTAAAACCAAATAGCTACATACATTTGTTTCTCTCTGCGCTTGATAATTGTACCAATCATGTTAATACCGAAAGTTACCCAAACCAATGCAATAAGAATATCTAAAGGCCATTCTAATTCGGCATACTCTTTACCTGTAGTGTAGCCTAATAACAATGAAACTGCAGCAAGTGCAATAATTAATTGCCATCCCCAAAAATGAATTCGGCTAAGTACATCGCTAAATAAGCGGGCTTTACAAAGGCGTTGAAGTGAGTAATAAATACCCATAAAAATAGCATTACCAACAAAAGCAAAAATGATTGCGTTGGTGTGTAGAGGACGAACCCGACCAAATGAGGTGTATTGATTACCTAAATTAGCTGCTGGTTCGTAAAGCTGGATGGCTGCTAAGAGACCTACAAGCATGCCGACCACCCCGAAAATTAAGGTGGCAATGGCAAAGTCTCTTACGATTTTGTTGTCGTAATTAAATTTTTCGATTTGCATGGTATTTGTTGTTTTTGTGTTTTATTTTTTTATTTCTATTGGTTCAATAATTTCCTTGTTGTCTTTTTTATCAAAATCATCAAATAGTATTCGTACTGATGGCGTATAATCATCGTCCATTTGTCCAGATTTAACTGACCAAATAAAGGCAGTTAAAAAGCCTATTGCCAGTAATAAACTAGTACCTATTAATATAAACATTATGCTCATTGTAATCCTCCTTTTTTAGCCATTAGTGTGGTTGATATTGTTGTAAATGCAATTACAGTTACTGAACTTAAGGGCATTAAAATTGCCGCAAAAAGTGGCGATAATGTGCCTTGTATTGCCAAACTTAACCCAATAATATTATATATTAGCGAAATTATGAAACTTACATGAATAACTTTCAATGTGTTTTTTGAGAATTGTAAGAAGGATGGCAATTGTTCGAACATACTTGCATCCATAATCACATCACTTGCTGGAGAGAAATGGGCTGTGTTTTCTGTTACAGAAATACCAATATTGGCGGCTTTCAAAGCCCCTGCATCGTTTAAGCCATCTCCCAACATAATCACTTTATTATTGTCTTTTTGAAGACCCTTTATAAAGTCTAACTTATCAGAAGGAGATTGATTGAAATGCAAATGATTTTCTTTGCTAAAGAATTTCATTAGCTCTTTTTTCTCTTTGTCATTATCTCCTGATAACAAATATTCATTATAGGTTTTGCGCAAACTGTTTAACACTTTGGCTAGTCCAGTTCTGTATGCTTGTTGTAGTTCAAAGTATCCAAGCACTTCATTGTCAATACTTATGTAAACTTGGGATGCTAAGTGGTTTTGCTTTAACTCTTTTGCTGCTATGCCTAATACCCAATTGCGAGAACCGATTTGTAAATGATGTCCATCAACCTCAGCAATCATTCCTTTGCCTGTTACCTCTTCAAAAGAATCAATATGTAGGTTTTGGTTTATTTGTAAATAGCCTTTTATTTTTTGACTTAATGGGTGAATAGATTGTGCTACTACACTTGCTACTAGTTGTTTTTGCTCAATACTTAACTCAATACAATGAAATGAGATGTTTGAGGCTGCTGCTTGTGTCAAGGTGCCAGTTTTGTCGAATACCAAAGTATCCATATGTGCCAATTGCTCTACCACATTGGGTGCTTTGATATAAAATTTGTTTCTACCCAAAATACGCATAGCTGTTCCTAAAGCAAAGGGGCTTGATAGTGCCAAGGCACAAGGACAAGCAATGATAAGCACTGCAGTAAATGCATTTAATGCCAATACTGGATTTACAAACAACCAATAGCTTGCACTCCCAAAGGCAATCAGCAACAAGGCAAACGTGAAATACCTACTCACCATTTGTTGGAAGCTTTCAATATGGCTTTGTCTGTCTTTTGCAAAGGCATCATTGTTCCATAGCTGGGTCAAATAGCTTTGAGATACTTTTTTGCAAACTTCCAATTCAATGGTAGCACCTTTTTGCCTGCCACCTGCATAGATAATTTCTCCTAATACTTTTGCAACGGGCTCTGATTCACCTGTTACAAAACTAAAATCCACACTGGCATCGCCTTTTAATAAGATGGCATCTGAAGGTATCAATTCATTGTTCCTGATAATAATTCTATCTCCAATGGCTAGTGAAGTCACAGGCACTGTCATTTCACTACTATCTTTTACTACAGTTACCGCCACAGGGAAATATGATTTATAGTCTCTTTCAAATGATAAAGTATCAAATGTTTTTTGTTGAAACCATTTTCCTATCAATAAGAAGAACACCAATCCTGCATGGGTATCAAACCAACCAATTCCATGACCACTAATAACCTCATAGCTGCTTCGTGCAAACATGATGAAAATACCCAATGCCAATGGTACATCAATGCTGATAAATTTCTTTCTAATACCTTGCCAGGCTGAAATAAAATAGTCTTGCGCACTAAATAAAAATACAGGTATGGATAGGATTAAGTTGATGTATCCAAATAGTTTTGAAAAGGTACTTTGTGTAAAACTATCAAGGCCAAAATACTCAGGGAAACTAATCAACATGATATTACCGAAGCAAAATCCAGCTACACCAATTTGGTAGATTAGTTTTTTGTTGTCATCTTTCTTCACCTGTTTTTCAAGGCTATTCAAGTTGATGGCAGGTTCATAACCTATACTGCTAAGTAAGGTTACTATTTCGCGTAAAGTAGTTTTTTGTGGGTTATAGCTTAAGTGTAGTTCTTTTTTCATGAACTGCACTTTGGCATTGCTGATGTTTGGATTTAATTTATACAAATGCTCGAGCAACCAAATACAAGAGCTGCAATGCATGGTTGGAACGAAGAAAATTACTTTAGCTATTTTTTCGTCCCTATAATTCAATAATTGGTTGGCAACCTTTTCATCATCCAAATAAGCATAGGCGGTTGACAATACAGGATTTCTTTGGGTGATTCCAGGTGTATTTTCTATATCATAATAACTACATAAATTGTTTTGAGACAACAATTGATACACACTCCTACAACCCACGCAGCAAAACCACTGATTGTCGAAATGCAGAATCGTTTCGCAAGTATCACCGCAGTGATAACAATTATCTGTTTGGGTTATATTATTAAATTTTGTTGCCAATAAAATACTATTTCAATTTATACCTTTATTATTCTTTAAAAACATTTTACTTATACTAAGCTCGTCATTATAGTCCGATACCTTTGTAGAAGATAACATCGCTGTAATTTGCTTTTTTATTACCTTATACTCAAAATGTACGGGACAAGGTGTTTTTTCAGAACAATCATTCAAACCCAACCAACATGAAGTAGTAATTTTATTACCATCTATTGCTAACACAATGTCAAGTAATGAAATATTTTCTTGTACTTCTGAAAGCCTAAAACCTCCGTTGGGACCTTTTGCCGAAATCAAAAAACCCTTTTTAGTTAAAACTTGTAATATTTTTGCGATAAAATGTTGAGGAGCTCCTAAACTTTCGGCAATGTCTTTAATTCCAACATAGCCACCCTCTATTTTTCGTTGAGCTAACAAAAACATAGCTCTTATCGCATATTTGCAAGCTTGAGAAAGCATTTTTAATTTTTTTCAAAAATAAAAAGTTAATTAAATAATAAAAGACCTTTTTATCTTTTATTATTAATATAGTTATAATTGCTTGATTTTATGAACAATAAATAAGCAACTACTCAGCTTTTTTACAGTACAAACTAAATACCAGGAATAAAATGGCACAAATATTACAATGCAGTTTACCTTCTATAATGCAAAAGATTTTTTCCTATCATTTGGTGATCTTGGAAATAAGCAGAGGATAAATTAGTACTAATTTCAATAATTTTCTATTTTGAGCAAATTCAATCAAGATTATTAAAACCAAATTGGATTATTTCTCTAGGTGTTTTAATATGTATTTACCTACGATATCAAATTCAATATTAACTTTTGAATTTCTTTGAATAAATATAAAATTGGTGTGTTCGTGTGTGTAAGGTATGATAGCTACACTAAACCAATCTTGCTCACAATCAACAACTGTTAGACTCACACCATTGATACAAATTGAGCCTTTTTGTACTATCAATTTTTGTTGTTTATCATCAGCTAGTTTAAAAACATAACTCCAACTTCCGTTCATATCTTCAACAGTTTGGCAAGTAGCCACATCATCTACATGTCCTTGTACAATATGACCATCAAATCTGCCATTAGAGGGCATGCAACGCTCCAAATTAACTAAATTACCTATTTCAATACCTCCTAAGTTTGTTCGATTTAATGTTTCAGCAATTGCAGTTACTTTATATCTATCTGTTAAAATATCGACCACGGTTAAACAAACCCCATTGTGAGCTACACTTTGGTCAATTTTCAATTCTTTTAAAATGTCTGACGAAAACCAAAAATGGATATTGCTACCTTCATTATCTTTAGCAACAAGAGTTGCCATTGTTTCAATTATTCCTGTAAACATGAATTATCTAATAATAGTTACCGAACCGTGAATACTGTGTTTTCTAGATCCATTAAGGTATCGTTCATACACATCACAAATATAAAAATATACCCCATCACTCAATTCTTTACCTGATGTTTGGTCTTTACCATTCCAATTTATTTCAGGATTGCTGGTGATAAAAACTTCTTGACCCCAACGGTTATAAATCACCATATCAATTTTATCAACAAAGCGATATGGAAAGGGCTTAAAGACTGAATTTATGTTATCTCCATCGGGAGAAAACACATTCGGCAATGTATAATATGGGCAATTATCTATACAAAGCTTGTTCAGTAAACTACTTTCGTTTCCATTGGTATCTATAGCTGTTAGCACATAACAGCCTGCAATTGATAACTTGACCCTTTCACTCGTATCGGTATATGTAGTACTATTTTTATCTAAGTTATCTGCAATTAACACTAATGGTGTATGTTTATTCTCACTATAATATATTTTAAAATTTTTGATATCACCACCGCAGCTCAAAGGATATTGCCAGTTTATTGCTACAGATGAAATAGAAGTATTTTCGCAAGGTGAAACTAACGACATAGGTGGTGGGCAAGGGGGAATGGTATCTAAAGGAATGCCACAAATAATTTGAGAATTATTAATTAAAATCTCAGGATATAATATTTGTTTATAATGTCCGATGCTTTTAATATAGTAACAATACTCTTGTCCATTTATCAAATTTATGTCGCTATAATTTGTTTTGCTAACTGTAGTTAACGAATCAAATATGGATGAGGAAGGCATTTTTCGATATATAGTATATGCTTCATTAATCCAAGGTACATCTACCGACCAGCTAAGGTTGATGCGCTTATCAGTATTATTAACAATTGCTTTTATAGATGATGCATAAACACTCTCTTCAACAAATTTGAAGGCATTATTTTTGGTACAATATATTTCAACCTTATAATAGTATTGATTGAAACTGGTATTAATATTACTATCAATCAAACTGGTATCAGACAAAGATGAAAATGAATTAAAAGTGAACACCTGAGATAAATTACTAAACGATGAAACTCCATTTGAACTTCTTTTAATTCTATATTGATAAGGTGCAGGATACAGGGTGCTATCAAGAGAAATGGGTTTCAACCAACGTAAAAAGATGACTCCTTTGGCAATCGAAGTTTTTTGGACACTCACATTGGTTATAACAGGTTTAGTGCGCTGTATTATATTACACACCTCGGTGCTAGCATAACTTTCTGCTACTTCGTTATAAACAAAACCCCCTTGATCGTTCGCTGGATTATAAGTGGCCGTAACTCTGTAGCAATAAATAACCAATGGTGTTAAGCCTTTGCCAAAATCATTATCGAAATATCGTGTAGAGTTTAGGCCTGGCAATGAATCTATCAAAACAAAACCTGTTGAAGCTGGAACACCCGTCTCGCACTTAGCTGGATTCCAACTTGAAGTGTCAGTCTTTCTGAATATTTTATAAGCTGAAGCCCTAATACAGGTATCTCTATTCCAAGTAAGTATAATACCATTGCTATCCAGTTTTGTTTTCACATTTGTTGGAGCAGGTCCAACCACTTTAATATTCCAATATTTCATATCCACCAAAGGTGTTGGATTTCCGTTATCGGCCACTTTAAATATAGCTTCAAATGGTCGGTAGCGAATAGAAGAGCATGCAGGTCTCCACTGTAACTGAAAGGTAAGCGGAGAATTGCCATTTGGAATACTAGGCAACACGCTTGCAGGGCTATTGGGCTGTAAAAATGGACCTCCAAAATATGAAACCGATAACCTCTGGGATGCATCTATATCTGTTGTGGTTATGTTTTGTTGCAATAATTCTTTAGCATCCACACAAGTTGAAACTAATTGTGCCATCTTAGGTGGATTGTTATTACAAGTGGTAATGTATATCTGCATATCTCTATCCACATACCCAATCAAAATACCCTTTCTGTATTCAAAAATCCTGATAACTATGTTATATATTCCTACATAGCTAGGTGCATCCCATGTTAATTGTCCTGTAGCATCATCTATAGAAAAAATATTTGAAGCTATAGGAATTGTAAACTTAGGTATCGAAAAATTATGTTGAATCTGAGGTGAACGAATTTCGTATCGCAAACTATCTCCATCGGGGTCATAGGCTCCCGGGTTGTGAGTAAATGTTCTACCAACACAACCCTGATCGATAGGCGGTACTGATAAAATAGGAGATTGATTAAGTCCTAATCCACTATTCATTGTTAAAACGGTTTCAACATAAAAAGGGAATCTATCTGTTTCGATTCCTGGACAATTTACAATTCCCCCTACCCTATTTTGGTCGATAATACTGATGGTAAAACTGGTATTACCTTTATACGTATGGTCTATAACATACGTATTTCTTTGTACTGGAAATCCGGGATATGCAGGGTCGTTAGGTTGCAAAGCATTGTTTAAAATCTCAATATTAGAACGCATAACAACTGCCGTTTGGTAATCGCCAAAGTCAATTTTTATACTACCCGTAAATTGATTGGCTGCCTGTGTTTGGTCGGTATAGGTAAACACCGAAATTCTATATGTGTTTTGGGCAATTTGTTTATAGGTTATTTCACCCGCTCTATAATGGGTAGCATTAGCCATTTGGGTAACGCATAACATCACCAAAACAAATAATAATTTGCTTCTGACATTCACACGAAATATTTTTTTGAAATGTATAATGGCGTTATAATTATCGAGGGGCAAGTTACAACAATAAGAAACAAAAAAGCTATTGAATATTAAAATGCAAAGCGTGAATTAAATTGTTTTAAAGTATAACAATGTTAATTACAAAAGGTGCAAGCAAAAGAGTTTCGATTGGACGAGTTGACACTTGAAACATTTTGATGTTAAATACTAAAATTTATTGTCAAGATTTTGATGTAATCCTATTGTTTGCTGACAAAATATTTTCATTAGACATCAAAATGTTTTTGCTGATGGCAACAAATTTTTATTTCTTGCGTTTACAAATTTGAATCATCATTTTATATTAATTCAAATGTCTTTTTATTATTAATTTCATTTATCTTGAGCAAATAAATTTTAACAATATGAAAACTAATTTCGATTTATCTTTTAATGGCCGCTATTTTCTGGTTTTAATAATACTTTGCTTTTCATTATTTAATTTATATTCTCAAAATTATTCGAATGATTCCATTTATCTAAAACGAACTGGAATAAACAATCTAAAGTTTTTTAAAAACGACAAAGCTGTTAAATGGAGTGAAATAAGGCGTCTTTCTAAAGGAAATGATGAAGCAGAATATCATTTAAAAAAAATAGATAACCTTGGAATTATAGCTTCAATTAATGCTATAATAGCTGGTTTAGCCGTGGGTTTTGGTTCTGGTAATTTATCAAATGGTAATTCAACAATTCCAATTGTCATTTTAACTGCTGCTGGTATAGTTTGTTTGGGTGACATTATTTATGTGGATGGAATAATGAGGGAACATATGAAAAGCATAGCCAAGTCATTAAATAATAAGAAGAGCAATTAATTATAAAATAATCAATAGTTTTTTGCATTTAGTTACATTCAGAGGATATTGTAAAAAACACTAACATCCTCTATATTTTTCTATAGATACCAATTGTTAAATTTAATTACAAACCTGAGCCTACAGACACTTTGCCTATGGTTGGTGTTTAGCGCAGCGTCACCAACCATATAAGGAGCAGTTGTTGATAATACCAACCGCAGGCAAACTAGCATATAAAATAGAAAAGCAACATAGCGTAAAACACTACATTGCTTTTTGTGGAGGCACTCCTTAGATTGCCGTTTCAAATATAATTAAACAATACTCATAAATCTCGATTAATCAACATCTAAGTAAGAACACATGAAAACTAAAATCAAAAAAAACATCAAATGGTTGCCCTTGCCCGAAGAGCATGATTACACAGCTGCTGTGTCTTATTTAAGTTTAATATACGATGAAACACAAGCCAAGTTGTTTGTTAAAAAACTTGAAAAAGCAACCGTAGTTGAGTTTAAATCCAAAGATATATTTAGAGCTAGTAGCCTATCGCTATTAGGTATTAGCAACAAACGGGTGAAGAAAGACCTTAAAAAGATAAACAACGAAATTAGCCTTTCGCCCATTTTATTGTTTAGAGATTCAATAAACGGCAAAGTTATTATAGCAGATGGTTACCATAGGTTAT
>CAIVPY010000258.1 GCA_903907885.1 uncultured Bacteroidota bacterium | reverse complement strand
GCCATTAAATATTCTACCCCAACGAATCTTTTTCAAAGGATTGCTTTCATAGGCATCTAAACTCATCCAAATAAACAAGGCTTTTCCTACTATATGTGTCTCAGGTACAAAACCCCAAAAGCGGCTATCCAATGAATTGTGGCGGTTATCACCCATCATAAAGTAATAGTTGTCTTTAAATTGATAGGTAGTAATTTCTTTGCCTTCGTTATAGAATTTTCTATCACGCATCTCGAAACTACTGCTACCTTCATAAGCCGTAATAACGCGTTTGTACATATAATAATTGAAAGAATCTAACTTAATTGCATCTCCTTTTCTTGGAATGTAAATGGTGCCATAATATTCTTTGTTCCATGTTAGAGATGGGTTATCAGGATAGCATCTGTCACCCATATGGTCTACTTCATTCTCTTCAGACAATAAAGTATCTACTTCCACCACATTGGGTAGTGCTTTGATTCTAGCCAAGGTTTCGCTGTTCAATCGCATGATATAACTATCCGATCCATTGATGGCAACATCTCCGTTTTGGATATTTTGCATATTGCCTTCTTCGCTCGTAATATCAAGTGCCGACAAGCCCATTTCTCTGAATTTTTCCATAGAAATATACAAGCCACCATTCTTCAATTTCTTTTGTTGGTGTATAGGTGTTCCGTTTGTTTTAACCGAATAGCTAAACATACCGGTTTCGGCCAATGGTACTTGTTTGCCATTCACAAATAATTGTCCTCTCACTATTTTCAAACTATCCCCCGCAATACCCACACAACGCTTGATATAATTTTCCTTCTTGTCAACGGGTCTTTTGTCATCAGGTTCTCCTGGACGAGCAGGGTAATTAAACACCACTACGTCATTGTTTTTAATCGTTTGAAAAGAAAACATTCTACAATAAGGCATTTTCAACCATTCTAAGTAAGAATCGGTATTATCGCTAAATGGCATTTTATTGTGCGTAAATGGAAATGCTAAAGGAGTCATAGGCAATCTTGAACCATAATTAACCTTACTTACAAAAAGAAAATCACCTACCAATAAGCTCTTTTCCATAGAAGAAGTTGGAATGGTATATGCCTCAATAAAGTATGAACGTATAACAGTCGCGGCAAGGGTAGCAAACCACAATGCATCACTCCATTCGTACACCAATGCTAAATCGGGCTTACGCACAAAACGAATGATTGAAAGCACCTGAAGAACTGACCATATTATGGGTGAAACCACTAAAGCAAGCAAACGAGTGAAATATAAAAATATCAAAGCAATTCCATACAGGCTATTGACGAGTGCCGTTAAAACACTAGCTCCTGAGCCTATATATATGAAAAACAACACGATATTCAACAAACTCCAAATGGCTACAACAGACCATTGTTTAGTACTAAAAGTTTTTGGACTGCGATAGAAATAGTTAAATGTTTCGGAAAAATTCATTGTTTTTTAAATTGCTTTGATAACGTGTCTTGATTGGTTTTATTTATAAATTGTGATAGAAGGATAAAAAAGAGGATGATTACATTTCTAGAATATCTTCCATGGTGTAGATGCCTTCTTTGCCAATTATCCATTCAGCTGCAAGCAATGCGCCACGAGCAAATCCATATCGGCTTTTGGCGGCATGGGTAATTTCAATGGTATCAATCACGTTTTCGTACCTCACAGTGTGAACACCCGTCACATCACCCTCTCTAATACTTTCAATTAACAATTCGTTAGGCTTGGTGCTTTGTGAGGGTTGGTTTCTGTCAAACAAAAGTCGGTCTTTTATCTTCTCTTTTGAGCTAATCTCAGACATAATTTGTTTGGCCAAAGACAAAGCGGTTCCGCTAGGGTGGTCTTTCTTTTGGGTATGATGAATTTCTTCAATCATCACATCATAATCATTTGTTTTAGCCATTATTTCAGCCAAAATTTTATTGATTTTATAAAAAATATTTACGCCAATACTAAAATTGGTGGAGTAAACCATCGATTGCTTTTCGTCTATACAACGGCTTTTTATGCCATCAAAATGCTCATACCAACCTGTAGTTCCCACCACAATTGGAACCCCCGCATCAAAACACTTATTAATATTATCTACAGCAGAAGTAGGCATACTAAAATCTATTGCCACATCAACATTTTGCAAGCTAACGGGCAAAAAATTGTAAGCATTATCCATGTCAACACGATATACTATTTCGTGTCCCTTTGCTTCGGCTATTTTTTCGATAGCCTTTCCCATTTTCCCATAACCAAGTAATGCGATTTTCATAGTGGTGCGAGTTTAAAATATTTTATAAAACAACAAATATATGTGGGTACAATTTATGAAAAATTATTTAAAGTGTAAACTAATACTTATTCCTGCGTATGTGGTGTAAAAAGAGGTCATCCCCACATCTGGCGCAATCCTCATACTTAAGTTATCATTTACATCAAAACCTTTTAGATGTGCATCTACCGCAGCGTCAATAATGTTTATGGCATATAGGCCAATAATACTTATTGCTGATAAGTCTCTACTCTCTCTATAGCTTTCCCTGATGTTCATTAAATATTGAGAAGGAACATTTCTCAACTCTGGGTCTCTTGGTTTGTATCCGGCTGACGAATCTCGGGTATCAATCAAAGCTTGTCTGAATCGGTCGTATTCGTTTTGATAGAAATATGCAGAATACACCAAAGCCACAAAACCGCCATATAAAATTGGCAGTTTCCAATATTTCTTATTGTAAACTTGCCCAGCACCGGGACAAATTGCTGATAAAAGGCTAGCTCTTTTGGGTGAATGTTGAGGTTTGCGCATAATGCTAACGGTATCGGTCTTACTGCTTTTGACATCCGAGCTACTATCCCCCGATTGAAGCTGGCTAAAGGATGGAGAATTTAGCAATAATAAGATTGCAAATAAGATATATAGTGGCCTTAACAAAACTATATTAAATCTATTATACGTTGAAGGTCTTGTTGTGACTTGAATGGAATGGTAATAGAGCCCCTTCCGCGATCATCGGTCTTGATTTTTATTTTAGTATCAAACTTACTACTCAATTTTGTTTGAAAATCAATAAATGTATCGCTAGGTTCATTTTTTTTGGTAGTACTTTCTTTTACTTTTTGTGAGGATTCCTCAGATGCTTTTCTAACTAAACTTTCAACCGCCCTAACCGAAAGGTTGTTTTCAATCATTTGGTCGAAAAGATATTGTTGCTCGTCAGTATCTTCGATACCAATGATAGCACGAGCATGGCCCATAGATATCTTGTCATCTCTTAAAGCTGCTTGGATATTATCAGGTAGATTTAGCAATCTTAAATAGTTGCTCACTGTACTTCTGTTTTTGCCAACCCTTTCACCTAGTTGTTCTTGGTTCAAACTGCACTCTTCCATCAATCTTTTATAACTGATAGCTACTTCAATGGCATTTAAATCTTCACGTTGAATGTTTTCAATCAATGCCATTTCAAGCATTTCTTGATCGTTTGCAAGACGAATATATGCTGGAATATTGGTTAAGCCCGCTAGGCGAGAAGCCCTGGTTCTGCGCTCTCCCGATATCAATTGGTAGCTATCAAATCCCATTTTGCGAACTGTGATAGGTTGAATAACACCATGAACTTTTATTGATTCCGAAAGCTCTTTTAATTCTTCTTCTTTAAACTCGATACGGGGTTGAAAAGGGTTTGCTTCAACTTGTGAAATAGGTATTTCGCTAATTGAATTCAAGGGCCTTACCTCTGTTGTTGTAATATCTGTAGTTGCATTTTCTAACAATGCACTCAATCCTCTTCCTAATGCGTTTCTTCGTGGGTTGCTCATTTTATATTTGTGTATAGGTCAACGCAGGGTTGACAATTAAATTATTTGATTGTTAGTTCATTGCAGATTCTTCCTGCAAAGGGTTTAATTTGATTAAACCGTTTTTTGCCAATAATTCTTTAGCCAAGTTCAAGTAGTTAATTGCCCCTCTGCTTTCAGCATCGTGCGTAATCACGGGCTTGCCAAAACTGGGGGCTTCGCTCAACTTAGTATTTCTTTGAATAATGGTATCAAAAACCAATTGTTGGAAGTGCATTTTTACCTCCTCAACCACTTGATTGCTTAGTCTTAAACGCATGTCGTACATGGTAAGTAACAAACCTTCAATTTGCAGCTCTTTATTTAGTCCCTGTTGTACAATTTTTACGGTATTTAATAATTTCCCTAACCCCTCTAACGCAAAATACTCACATTGTACTGGAATAATTACAGAATCGCTGGCAGTTAATGCATTGGTAGTAATTAAACCTAAGGATGGAGAACAGTCTATTATTACAAAATCATAATCACCCTTTATTTTATTTAAAGCGTGTTTCATTACACTTTCGCGGTTTGGCAAATTAATTAACTCTATTTCAGCCCCAACCAAATCAATACTTGAAGGTAAAATGTCCATGAATTTAAAGTCGGTTTTCATAATTGCTTCTTTAGCAGGAACCTCATTTATTATCACTTCGTATAATCCCGTTTGGATGTCTTTTGGGTCTAAACCTATCCCTGATGTTGAGTTTGCCTGAGGGTCGCCATCTACCAAAAGGGTTTTAAACTCAAGCACCGCAAGACTTGCGGCAAGGTTTATAGCTGTTGTTGTTTTGCCAACGCCACCTTTTTGATTTACTATCGAAATTACTTTTGTCATATTTTTATTTGGTTCAAACGGAACAATTAAAATGTGTTAATTTTTTGTAAATGTTACACAAATACACAACAATCCAAAACCCCAAGCCTGTTTGAATTTTGACCGATACGTTGAATTATTATTTCTTCAAATTAATAGAATGGCAAAGGTAACTAATGTACATTATATCAACAGGCATGTTGATAGTTTTAGGTGCTGTTAACCAACAATATTAAAAAAATATTTACATGTGTGCCGCCAATAGCAGGTCAATTTCTTTGTGATAGATGTTTAATCTTTTTCCAAGATGCTTGTTTGTTAAATGCCCCTTATAAATATACATTCCGTTTCGCGATCCAATATTATAGTATAAAAAATCAGCTAAATCTTTTGCGTCTGTAAGCTTAAGTAGCAATGGGGTTAATACATTACTTAAAGCGTAACTTGCTGTTCGACAAACTAATGAGGTAATATTGGGTACACAATAGTGAATCACATCATATTTAACAAAAGTGGGATTTTGGTGGGTAGTAACCTCTGAGGTTTCAAAAATGCCACCTTGGTCAATACTTATATCAATAACTACAGATAGTGGTTTCATTTTGCTAACCATTTCTTCGGTAACTATTACTAAGCTTCTTCCTTCTTCATTTCTTTGACAACCTATGGCAACATCGGCAGTTTGTAAAGCCTTTGTTAAAATTTTTGGATGCAGAAGTGAGGTATATAAATGCGGACTTCCTAAATTGTTTTGTAACCTTCTAAGTTTAGATAGCGAAAGATCAAATACTTTTACCGAAGCACCTTTTCCTAGAGCGGCCTTGGCCGCATACTCGCCTACGGTTCCAGCTCCTATGATAACTATTTCTGTAGGGGGTATTCCTGTAATACCACCCAACATTTCGCCTTTTCCACCATTATCAGAGTTTAACAAATCGCTTGCTATAGATATGGCTGCTAGGCCAGCAATTTCACCCATGCTTCTAACCAATGGATATAAACCATCATCTTCTTTTAAAAGTTCAAAAGCCATGGCATTCACTTTTTTTGCCATTAGTTTTTTTACATACACGTCTGATTTAGCACCATGTTGTAAGGCCGAAATAAGCAATTGATTGGAGTTAAGCAGGTCTATTTCTTCTTCAGTAGGAGGTTCAACTTTCACAATAATATCTGCCTTAAACAGTTCTTTTTTATCAAAAACTATTTTTGCCCCAGCTTCACTATATTCTTTATCACTAAATTTTGCTAATTTTCCTGCTCCAGTTTCAACCCACACTTCACTACCGTTATTTACAAGCAATTGAACTGACGAAGGGGTAAGCGAAACTCTTTTTTCTTGTAGTGTTGTTTCTTTGGGAATAGCAATAAACAAACTTTTATTGCCATTGCCAGCGTCAATCAATGCTTCTTTAGGTTGAAGACTAGCCTGTTTTGCCAATTCGCTAAATCCAAATGTAGGTTGCTCCATATTTTATGAATTGAAACCCAAAAATAAACAAAGATTTGATAAATTCATAGCGGTTTATCAAAAACGATAAATATTGAGTAGGTGTTTGTGTTTGATAATTAAATATTTAGATAGAATGTAAGAAAATATTTTTGTTAAATATTGTGTAATATAAAGCTAATTATATATTTGCACTCCCCAAAAGGAGGCATAGCTCAGCTGGTTCAGAGCATCTGCCTTACAAGCAGAGGGTCACAGGTTCGAACCCTGTTGCCTCCACCTGACAGGACAACTCCAATTTATTTGAGAGTTGTCTTTTTTTTGTGCCTTTGAAACCCTTGTCAATATTGAGAGTTTGGCGAAGTAATTCGTTAATTTTTCGGGTTCGACATTTGATTCCATCAAAACTGAACTTTTCGGGGAAAATCGAACCCAACAACCTTGATTTAGCTTCTACATCGCTGTTGTGATAGATGTTTCCAAGGTTTGACACTTTTTTTATTGAGCTTTCAAGTTTTTTTAACAACAACTCATCACGTTGTTCAATATTCGACAATTCAAGTACCAATCCACTTTTCATACCTTCATATTTTTTGCTCAAATTGGTATATTCAAAATGCGATACTTTACTATCAACAAAAAGGTCTTGCAAGTTTTGTATTCTTTGTTCTTGAATTACAATTTGTTCTTTTAAGGCTTTTACTTTTTTATCATCTTTGTTCTTGCTACTTGTTATACCAAGTGTTTCTTTAACCATCAGCTCATATAAATTTTTCACATCGTTTGATAAGGTAAAATCAGACAATATTTTCTCAATGGTTTCATTGGCTAATTCGGCTTTATACCGTTGTTGCTTGCAATGGTTACAGTGATAATAAAAATGCCTTTTACCAGTATGGCTTCTTGATGCGCTTCCTGTTATGTGCATATTACAATTATCACAAACTAATACACCTCTTAAAGGTAGTTCATCTTTCTTTTCTACCGTGCTATGTTTGTTGCTTGCTAGCCTCCTGCCTGTTAATACCTCTTGTACTTGATTAAATAGATTTTCACTGACAATAGGCTCATGAATACCTTTTGTAAAATACTCTTTTTCATTTTCTCCTGCTGGAACTCGTATTAATCCGCAATACATTGGATTTCTAAACAAGTTATAAATCTGTGTTTTTGACACATTAACTCCATTGTCAGCCAATTCTCTCCTAACACTTGGCATAGGAGTACCTTTTGCAAGCAATTCAAACGCATTTGTAATATGTTTTGCTTGTTCATTTGGCACTATGATAGGTTTATTGCTTTCATCTCTTTTGTTTGAATAACCCCTTGGTGCGCCACAGGTAATTCTACCCTCTTTCCTTGCACCACGAATGCCACCATTTATTTTTATGGAACGCCTGTCATTATCAATCTCTGGAATGGTTAAGTATAATGCTAGCATTACTTTGTTTTCAGGTATCGACAAATCAATGGGTTGTTCAATGGCTTGTGCTTGAACGCCTAATTTTTTCAACTCATTAATCATCTGATAAGCTTCTGAAGTGTTTCTTGAAAATCTGTCCCATGACGTAAATAACAATAAATCTATGCTGCCTTTGTTCTTTTTCAGATACTTCATAAATTCAATAAACTGTGGTCTGTCAAAGGATTTGGCAGAATGGTCTTCTTTGAACACTTTTGATATGACAATACTGTTGCGTTCGCAATATTTTGTTAAACTATCAACTTGTACTCCTAACGAATATCCTTTGGCTTGTTCATCACTCGATACACGAGCCATCAATGCTGCTTTCTTTATCATAATCTAAATGTTTGTTCAAGTTTACGCCTTGTATTTCAATTAACTCTTTTAAAAATGCTGTAATAATTTTTGTTTCTTCTAATGTGTACTTGTTCCCGTTTTTTTCTAATACTTTTTTGTTTTTTTCTAAATTAAACATAACAGCTTGCTTGCTGTGTAACTGAAAGCTCGGGCTACGAGGTGACAGTTGTTTTTATGTTAGAGCCGTTTCCTTCGGGTCTTTTGTTTACTTATTGTTTTTATGGTTGTTATGATTTTTTGTATTACCTTTTTTGTATTACTTTTTTGTTTTATCCCATTTAAAAATTGATTTCTCACGTTGTCGTTTTCCTGCTTTTGATATATAACTTCTTATCGTTTCTATATGTCAATGAGATTTCCTCATACTTGTTTAAACCTAATAGTTTTCTAATAAAGGTAGCTTTCTCATCATTAATCTCCCCATCCTTTATTGTTTCTATTATCAACTCATCCTTTTTATTATACTTGATATTAATTTCTATAAAATCTTTCTTTCTAATTGCATCTAATACTTTCATTTCTTTAGCATTAATCATTCCAAATACTTCAGCATACTTTTCGCTTTTGGGTTCTTTCAGAAATTCTGAGATGAGGCTATTTATAGGAATTTCCAAATGTGGGTATTCTTTTGCATGCGCTCCTACTTTTGTTATTGGGTCGTTAATGCCATATTGGATAAATTCAACATGAAATTCCCCCTCTTTTCTATATATTAGGATTGAGGATGGTTTTCCATGAATAAGTATTGAAGTTACTATGTTAAATAATATGGTTGACTCAAATTCACTTATTTCATTGTCTTTACACATCCGCAAGCCCTCTTCTGCTATATACCTTTGAAGTTCTATAAATTCTTCTAGCTCTTCTTTATTTAGCTCTAAATATTGCTCAAACATTTTCTCATTCTTTTCTCGATTGTCTATCATAGATTGAAAATGGTTTGTATGCAGCACTTTCTTTACCTTTTTAATAATGTCATAGGATAGACCAAAATCTCTCATTACTTCTATAGCTGATACCCAAACATATTCAATGAGGTTAAATCTCACCCACTTCCTATCACCACTTTCGTTTTCTAAACTAAGGTCTATCAGTCCATTTTCTTTCCAATGGTAAAAATTCCTTGGAGAAATTTTGGTTAAGGATAATGGTACTATGGTGGCCAAAATTTTAGGATGTAACATTTCTGCTTTTTCAAAATGGTCACTCTCTAGGTGTAATGCTTTTTCAAAAATTGATGACATATTTATAAAATTAGTCCAGCAAATGTAATGAAAAATATAACAAATCAAAATATTTATATATATTTGCATTTTGAATTTAAATATCATGAATAAAAAAATGAAAGCCCTTGCATTACATATTGAAGGCAAATCATATCAAGAAATTGGAAAAGCATTAGGCATTAGTAAGACAACTGCTTTTGACTATGTAAAGGAATTGAAGCCAAAGAAAAAAGACGAACGAATTATTACTGTTCCGAACGGTTCGGAACTGAATGCGAACGCTCGTTCGGAACATTTATCCGAACGAAAAGACCAAATACTTATTTTGGACAAAACTTATAGCCCTAAACCTACTAAATTAGCCGTTCCGAACATTCCGAACGATAAAAAATTGCAAGGGTTTACAGGAAAGCAATTGTTAGAAATGAAGTTTGATACTTTAAACTTTACAGGTAAGTTTTTAGAATTAATTGGTAAACCTGAAAAACGATTTGCTGGTTTGATTTGGGGATTACCTAAAGGTGGTAAAAGTAATTTGGCTTTAAGATTTGCAGATTATTTACAAGAGTATTTTGGAAATGTATTGTATGTAGCTGCCG
>CAIVPY010000257.1 GCA_903907885.1 uncultured Bacteroidota bacterium | reverse complement strand
TTTATCATTATCTATTCTATCAACATAACCCACCTCATATTCATTTTCTCCTTTAAATGCTAGATGTATGCCTAGTTGTTCAAAAGAAAGGCGAACAAATTCTCTTACAGAAGTTGTTACTCCTGTTGCAATCACAAAGTCTTCTGGAGCATCTTGTTGCAAAATCAACCACATAGCCTCTACATAATCTTTTGCGTGTCCCCAATCGCGTTGGGCATTTAAATTCCCTAAATATAATTTATCTTGAAGACCTAAAACCATTTTAGCGGCTGCTCTAGTAATTTTACGTGTAACAAATGTTTCTCCACGTAAGGGGCTTTCGTGGTTAAATAAAATACCATTACAAGCAAACATTTTATAGGCCTCTCTGTAGTTTACAGTAATCCAATAAGCGTATAGTTTGGCAACGGCATAAGGTGAACGAGGGTAAAAAGGAGTTGTTTCACTTTGAGGAACAGCTTGAACCAAACCATACAATTCAGAAGTGGATGCTTGGTATATTTTAGTTTTTTGCACCAAACCACATATTCTAATGGCTTCAAGAATTCGTAATGTACCCAATCCATCTGCATTGGCCGTATATTCTGGCTCTTCAAAGCTTACATGCACATGACTCATGGCAGCCAAATTATAAATTTCATCTGGCTGTGTTTCTTGTATAATTCTAATTAAGTTGGTGCTATCTGTTAAATCGCCATAATGCAATTTAAGATTAACATTTTTTTCGTGAGGATCCTGATATAGATGATCGATTCTATCGGTATTTAATAATGATGACCTACGTTTAATACCATGTACAAAGTATCCTTTATTCAACAAAAATTCAGCCAGATAAGCTCCATCTTGCCCTGTTATACCTGTTATTAGTGCTACTTTCATTTTGTTAATTGTTCGTTAATGGTTATTTGTTAATTACTATGATCCTAAATAATTTTTTCTGCCACCCTGAGCTTGTCGAAGGGGTACTATTTTATATTTCTCAATTATATAATTTATCCTATATGATTAGTCACCCTGAGCCTGTCGAAGTGGTGAGCCTGTCGAATGGGTGTTATTTAGTATTTTATATTCTCTATTATATAATTTAAACAATACGAGTAAGTCACCCTGAGCCTGTCACCTTGAGCTTGTCACCCTGAGCTTGTCGAATGGGTGAAACAATCATATTTATTGCTTACTTTTAGATAAGTTTATTAACTCTTGCATATCATTATTCACAAGTGCTTCCTTTTTCGCTCTTGTCCATTTTTTTAATTGTTTCTCTCTTGCAATCGCTTGTTTAATGTCTACAAATTCTTCAGTATAAATTAAATGTATAGGTCTTTTGTTATATGTATATGATTTTGAGTTAACACCATTTTCATGTTGTAAAACTCTTCTTTCAATATTATTAGTAACACCAATATAATAGGAATTATCTGAGCACAATAATATGTATATATAATAAGTGTTCATTTTAAAATACGTTCACCCATTCGACAAGCTCAGGGTGACAATGGCAGGCTCAAGTTGACAATATTGTTTCAATGTCATGGTGAGCTTGTCGAATGTCATGGTGAGCTTGTCGAATCCATACACGGATTATCTTGCGTTCACCCATTCGACAAGCTCAGGGTGACAAGGAGAGGCTCAGGGTGACAAAAGCAATTTACATCTTTACCTCTTTTATTGTATGTATGTTATTAACAAACCAATTATAAGTATCTCGAATTCCTGATTCTAAATCAATTTTTGGATACCAACCTAATTGATTAAGTTTAGTTGTATCCATTAGTTTCCTAGGTGTTCCATCAGGCTTTGACTTGTCCCAAATAATTTCACCTGTATGTCCTACTATCTTTTGTATAAGCAAGGCCAAATCATTTATAGAAATATCTTTGCTTACTCCCACGTTGTATAAATTCTCAGATAATCTATTTTCAACTGCAAATAATACTGCCGAAGCCAAATCATTCACATGAAGAAATTCTCTTAAAGGAGTTCCTGTGCCCCAAAGTGTAACAGGTATATTTCCCATCAACTTAGCTTCATGAAATTTTCTTATCATGGCGGGCATCACATGTGAAGTTTGCAAATCAAAATTATCTTGAGTGCCATACAAATTGGTTGGCATCAAACTAACATAATCTTTCCCATATTGCTTTCGTATGGCTTCGCAAGTTTTCACTCCAGTTATTTTTGCTAAAGCATACCACTCATTTGTTGACTCTAAACTAGAAGTTAGCAAATATTCCTCTTTTAATGGCTGTGGTGCTAATTTAGGATAAATACATGAGCTACCTAAAAACACAAATTTATCTACATTCGTTTCTAAAGATGCTGTAAACAAATTGTTTTGAATAAGCATATTATCCATCAAAAACTGATAAGGATAATTGCTATTGGCTAAAATGCCTCCTACCCTAGCGGCAGCATCGATTACTATTTGTGGCTTTTCTTGTTCAAAAAAATTTCTAACACTTTGCTGATCCCTTAAATCAAGTTCTTTGCTTGATTTTCCAATTACATTAGTATAAGCATTTTCAACAAGACATTTATGTATGGCTTTACCCACCATTCCATTATGTCCTGCTATGTATATTTTTGAATCTTTATGAATCAAATTAATTGTTTTTTACAATCCCTTCAGCCACTAATCTATCAGCAATCATATTACTGTATATTTCAGCACCTTTATCGTTCAAATGAAGCCTATCACTAAATAAATAATATTTATTT
>CAIVPY010000256.1 GCA_903907885.1 uncultured Bacteroidota bacterium | reverse complement strand
TCTGAACATTATATGATTTGCCATTATACACATATTTAACCCCTTCAATTTCAGGATTAAATTTTACTGGAACAAAATCTTTTTTAATTATCGAAATAATTTCCTCTTTGGCATAAGCATCTCTGTCCATGCGTTTACACCAACCACACCAATCGGTATAAACATCAATAATCATTATTTTGTTTTTTTTCTTAGCTAATTCGTAGCCCTCATTAAAACCCAACCATTTTATACCTTCTTCGTGCTTAAATGAAGAGTTACTAATATAAATCAGCGCTAGAAATGCAAATACAATTTTTTTCATGCTTCAAATGTAAAGATGTGTTTCTTATTTTTATGTTAATAATTTAAACGCTTTCTGCCATAGCCACAATATTTTGAAGACTAGCATAAGTTCCCGCTTGAAGTTTTTCTCTTATTTCAGAAAATGCACTGATTGTTTCCTCCACATTTTCAAGCGAATGGACAGCAGTTGGTATTAAGCGAAGCAAAATCATACCCTTAGGTATAACAGGATATACAACCACTGAACAGAATATTTTATAGTTTTCTCTCAAATCATGAACCACTGCAGTTGCTTCGGGCACCGAACCATGCATGATAACTGGACTAACAGGTGAATTTGTTCTACCCAAATCAAAACCTTTTTCACGCAATCCACTTTGTAATGCGTTAACAATCTTCCAAAGATTTTCGCGCAATTCAGGATGTTTTCTAATAAGATCAAGTCTTTTTAATGCACCAATAACAATAGGCATTGGCACAGACTTGGCATAAATTTGAGAACGTAGATTATATCTTAAAAACTTACAAACTTCTTTATCAGCCGCTATAAAACCACCAATTAAAGCCATACTTTTCGCAAATGTTCCAAAGTAAATATCTACTCCATCCTGACAGTCTTGCTCCTCCCCTGTTCCAGCACCTGTTTTTCCCATAGTACCAAAACCATGTGCATCATCTACAAATAATCTGAATTTATATTTATCTTTAAAAGCAACAATTTCTTTCAATTTACCTTGAGCACCTGTCATACCAAAAACTCCTTCGGTAATAACCAAAATAGCTCCACCTGTTTCGGCAACTAACTTTTCGGCACGTTGTAATTGTAATTCCAAACTATCCATATCGTTATGCTTATACATGAAACGTTTGCCCATGTGAAGGCGAACACCATCAACAATACAAGCATGGCTTTCGGCATCATATACAATCACATCATGCCTATCCACCATCGCATCAATAGCCGAAATCATTCCTTGATATCCATAATTTAATAAAACAGCATCTTCTTTGTTTTCAAAAGCGGCCAACTCTCTATCCAACTGCTCATGGTAAACACTATTACCACTCATCATTCGAGCTCCCATTGGGTAACCCAAACCAAAATCTTTGGCTGCCTGTGCATCCACCTCCCTCACTTCAGGGTGATTGGCCAAACCTAAATAATTATTCAAACTCCAATTTAAAACATCAATTCCCCTAAATATCATACGAGGACCTATTTCACCCTCTAATTTAGGAAACATGTAATAACCATAAGCATCATCAGCATACTGACCAAGTGGGCCAGCTTTCTTTTTAAGTTTTTCGAACAAATCCATATTAATATCGTGTTTGCGG
>CAIVPY010000255.1 GCA_903907885.1 uncultured Bacteroidota bacterium | reverse complement strand
TTCACTTCTAGTTACTAGCGATTTTATATTTTGTCTATAATTAAAAACAACCTTTTTAGTTGGCACCCCATAGTATCCTAATCCAATTGCTCTTTGCCAAAAATCCCAATCTTCATAATGGTTTATTCCATTAATCAAATTGTACGTTTTTTGGCCTTTCAATTTATCCCATACTGATCTTTTAATAGGTGATGTGATGACCAAATAATTTTGCAAAAACAAATCTCTTGCATTAAAATTAGGTGCTATATCGGTTTGATTTTTATATCCAAATTTTCTAACGCTAGGGTAAACCCATGAAGCACCAGGATATGCTAAAAATGTAAAGTAAGAAAGTTGCAAAAAATCTCTTTCAATCACATCATCACTATCTAAACAAACAATAAATTCACCTGAGGCATGTTTTGCAGCAATATTTCTACTTTCTGCAGCCCATTTATTTACTTTATTTTCAATAATTTTTATATTGAATTTTTTATAAAAATTTGATTTAGCTAAATCAGTTATGATTGTATTAGTTTTAACATCGGTTGAACAATCATTAATGATAATGGCTTCAATTTTTGACAAATCGAAATTTTGCTCATTAATAGAATCAAGTGTTTCAAACAAAAAATCTCCAGCATTATACACAGGAATTATAAAGCTAAATATTATTTTCTTATTTGTCATATTAGAATTGTTTAATTTCATATTTTTTTGAAACTCTTGTTAAATTTATATTATAGAAAGGGTCATTATTGATTAACAAATTCCATTTAGATTGTAAATATTTTTTCTCTTTTAATTGGTTTAATATAGATGCTTTATATAGAATTGGATTTCCTCTAGTTAAACATTCATGATGATACATTTTCACCCATGGTACATAAACATTACTGAAGCCATTAGTCAACAATTTACAACATAAATCTATGTCGTTACAATCTACTGCTAAATTTTCATCAAATCCTCCCACTTGAATGAATTTATCTTTTTTAATCATCATACAAGCAGCTGTTATGGCACTGTAATTGGTTAAGCAATTTGTATTGTTAAAATATCCAGCCGTATCCTTATGAGCGCCTGAATAAATATGCGCACCAGTTTCTTCAAGGGTTAATACTATACCAGCATGTTGAATGGTATCATTAGGATATAATAATTTAGGCCCTACAGCGCCAACGTTACCAAGCTGGGCAATTCGAATTAACTCTTCAATCAAATTTTCCGAAATTAACTTAGTATCATTATTTAAAAACAAGATGTAATCACCTTTGGCATAAGTAACAGCTTTATTGTTTAAAATAGAATAATTAAATGGAATATCTTCCGTATAACATTTAATTTTATCAGGGTAATTATATTCTAATTGAGCAATCGTACTAAAAAAACTTTTTTCTGTACTTCCATTATCTATTATGATAATTTCGAAGTTTTTGTAAATAGAGTTTTGCAAAATAGATTGAACACATGTACTAAGTATTTCTGCTTTATTCCTAGATGGAATAATAATTGAAACTAAAGGATTTTTAATATTAAATACAGGCTCAAAACAACCCAAAGAAGCTTCTGAAACTCGTGCAAATGAGTTTAATTCTATCTTGCTCAAAAAGTTGTTTAATTCTATATGGTTATCCTGTATTTTATCAATTGTAATTTCATCCTCAAATTGATGATATAGTACTTTTGAAATATGTCTGATATTTTGGGCTTTATAAGTATAATTTAAAATCATACCATAAGTATTGGTAATATTATCTATATGTACATTATCAAAAAGAAATTTAGAAACAACAAAAAAATCACCAATATAATTTCTTGATAATAAAGTATGTGGACTCCAATCGGGCTTAAAATAAGGATTATTAGACTCGAGTGGATTTAGAATAGTATAAAAATCGTTGTCAGAATAAATAACATCTGTAGAATTGATTTTGTTTATTTCTTTTACAAATTCATATAAACAATCCTCTCTAAAAACACAATTTAACTTTGTAAACAAACCGTATTCACAAATTAATTCAGGTTTTGTTACTTTATATTGTGTTGAATACCTTACATCCTTTTTAACAATATTGTTTAAAGTATATATAATCTCCTTAGCGTTTCCAGTATATATAAAGTGTACAAAAAAATGATTGTAAACTTGTTTTTCAATCGAATCTAAAAATGAATTTAAAAATCTGAAATTTTCAAAATCAACTATAACAAAAATCTGAAAATGTGGGTTAATTTGAAAATTAGAAATATTAAGAAACTTCGACTCTAAATCACTTTCTCTAGGAAAATATTTTTCCTTATATAATTGGTAATTTACTTTTTCAAAACCTTTCCCAAAACCAATTAATAAATTAACTTTTCCAAATAGTAGTAAGAACAATTGCTTTAAGAATTTTGAAATTAATAAAAATCCTGGTTTAGACGTTAAGAACCTAATCCTTTGAAAAAACTTCCAATTATTACTTTTTAAGTAACTCTCACTAGTTAAAATAAGTTTTGCTTTTGTTAAAAATAAATATATTTTCCAATATGAACTATTTTCGATTTCTTTAATTCTTTCCTCATACTTTTTAACAGCATTTAATAATGCAATGTATTCAGCTTTTTGTATACTATTTTTAGGAAGAATATGTTTGTTTCTCATAATAAATTTAAAATAGTTCTGAATATAATTTGCCTACTTCTTCAATATCTCCAATAAATTCAATTGTTCCATTATTTACTAATACTCCTTTACTACAAATGGATTTAGCTTCCTGAATGCTATGTGAAACAAAAATAATTGTTGCTCCATTATTGTTAATTTCTTCTATCTTACTCAAACATTTTAATTGAAAGCCAGCATCGCCAACAGCAAGAACCTCATCAATTAACAGAATATCTGGTTGTTTTGCAATAGCAATACTAAATGCCAATCTTGCCATCATTCCTGTACTATATCTCTTAACTTGCCAGTTGATAGCTTCGGCAAGCTCTGAAAAATCAATTATTTCAGGAATTAATTTATCTACTTCATTTTGAGAAATCCCCATTAATGCACATACCAATCTAATATTTTCAACTCCAGTAAGTTCATATTCTAAACCTACCCCTAGACTCAAAAGAGGAGAAACATTCCCATATATTTCCACACTGCCTTTTTCAGCTTCAATAATTTGAGACAATACTCTTAAAAGTGTGCTTTTTCCAGAACCATTTTTACCAAACAAAGCAACACTTTCACCTTTTTTTATTTCTAAGTTAATATTTTTTAGAACAAACTTTTTCTGTAAAAACTTATGCTTGCCTATATTAAATACAAGTTGTTTCAATGAAACAAATCCATTTTCTTGTATATAAAAACACACATCAACACCAACCAATTTTATGGCCAATTTATTTTCATTTATCATAAATTAGATATAAATCCTTTCTTAAATTTATTAAAAGTAAAATAGCCTATGATAATTGAAAAAAAAGCAAAACTAAAACACATAATCCAACTATTTATATTAGGACATTGTGACCTATAAAATATGTCATGAAAAGACTCTATAAAATAATAAAAAGGATTAAATTTAAGCAAATATCTTGTGTCTTTGGGAACTAAATCAAGTGTATAGGCGATTGGAGTGAAATAAAAAAAAGCGGGAATAACTGTATTCCAAAGTAACTGAACATCTCTAAAAAAAACATTAAGAGTACCCAAAAAAACACCTACTCCCAAAATAAAAATAGCAGTTAATAATACTAATGGAACTACAAATACTAAACTCCAATTTAATTCATAGTTTAGAAAAAACATCACAATAAAAAAAGGGA
>CAIVPY010000254.1 GCA_903907885.1 uncultured Bacteroidota bacterium | reverse complement strand
TGTTATGAATACCTTCATCACCCACTATTGAGAATTTTTTGTCTTTGTAAGCCAAGTAAAATAGAACACCATTTTTCTTCTCAGTTTGGTGCATTTTTAGTTCTGCAAAAACTTGTAAAGCCCTGTCATAAGTCTCTATGGCACATTTAGGTTCCACATGCACACGTATTTCGCCTGATGTATTCAATTCAGCCAACCTAATGGCCTCTACAATGCTCTCTTGTTGCTTTTTATTAAACACAGTTTATTTGAAATTATACGTCATTGCGAGCAAAGCGAAGCAATCTAAAACAAGATTGATTCGCACCTCGCAATGACGAGGCATAAAAATTTAGAACTTCACTTCAGGTGCTTTTTCAGCGCCTTTGTCGGCTTCGAAGTAGCCTTTCTTATCAAAACCAAACCAACCTGCATAAATCACTTGAGGGAATTGACGAATGTATGAGTTATAGTCTTGAACAATCTCATTGAATTTTTGTCGTTCCACCGCAATTCTGTTTTCAGTACCCTCTAATTGACTTTGCAAATCGCGGAAACTCTCAGTAGCTCTTAATTGTGGATAGTTTTCAGTTATCATTAATAGTTTACCTAAAGCTTGGCTAATTTGACCTTGTGCAGCTTGGTATTTTTGAATATTTTCAGGTGTTAATTTATCTGGGTCTATTTTCACCTGAGTGGCACTTGCACGAGCTGCAATCACTTTTTCAAGTGTTGACGATTCAAAATTAGCAGCACCTTTCACTGTATTCACCAAGTTAGGAATCAAATCCATCCTACGTTGATACACGTTTTCAACTTGCCCCCATGCTTTGCTCACCGTTTCTTGTTTTGTAACCATGTTGTTGTAGCTGCCACAGCCGTTAAACACTAGCAATAGCACAACCCCCAACACACCTAAAAGAATAATTGTTCCTTTTTTCATTGTTTAGTTTTTATTAATTTGAGTAAGGCAAGATACAAAATGATTACCAAATACAAATACATGACAAAATGTATGTATGACAGTGCGAAATAAGAATAATTCTAAACCATGCAACGATCTAGGCCAAGTTGAAATCTATGATATACAAGGTAATTTGGTTAAAAAAGAATCTTTACAAACAGGCCTCCAAAAAATTAATTTATCTAATTTGAGCAGTGGTCTTTATCTTGTGAAAATAAATGACCCACAAGGAAAACCTTTAAAATCAATCAAACTGATACTTGAGTAAGTTTAAATTCATATTGCTTATAATAATTAGTTTAACACTGGGAGAAGCTTTCTCCCAGTGTTTGCTTTTTAATGAAATAAAATCGGCATCAACACAAAATGGATTTTTTAAAGCAGCTGAGTATAATAATAATTATTATATGGTAGGCGCTGGTATTGATGTAACAGACGAAAAACAAGCAGATTCTTACTTTAATGCTATGATAGTGAAGACAGATGTTTGTGGAAAAACATTATGGAAAAAATTTATTGGTCAAATTGGTTTTTTAGATAATACCTTAACTGATATTATTTGTTATGAAGGATTTATTTATGTGCTTGGA
>CAIVPY010000253.1 GCA_903907885.1 uncultured Bacteroidota bacterium | reverse complement strand
TATTTCAATCAAAATAACATTATACTATGATACTTTTTGCAATTACATCATCACTCTTCCTAATGATAACCTTAGTTGAAAAAACAATTATCAATAAGTTGCTAAAATTAAGACCCAATAAAAATTCGTAAATTTTTAGACTCTTTATAGTTTAAACAAATTAAAATATTTTGCCTCACAAAAAAAGAAGGCTGCTTTATATTGAATAAGGCAGCCTTCGTCTATTATATACATTCGACATTAAATTATTGGATAGTTTTAATAATATACCATCAAATCTGTAGAACCTTTTTTAACAATAAAAACATAGACATATCTTGCAAGATGAGAATTAATCCTAATAATTAAATAGGTATTTGATTATCTTTTAGATAGGAATTAATTTCAATATGTCATATTAAAAATCAACATCAAATAATTCATATTTTATTAATATGTTTGAATGTAATTTTTTTAACGAAATGAATAGCTTAATTAGAATATTTCTCTTTTGTATAACCCTTATGGGTGTATTTTTTGCGAATGCACAAGAAATAAAGTATAACACTGAAGACTATAATAAAATTCCAGTTTGGATAAAGATGATTGATGATACCAGTACCAATTATTTTGAAGCATTAAAAGCTTACGATGTTTATTGGGTAGGCAAACTAAAGCCACAAGAAGAGGAAGATGCAATAAATGAATATGGGTCGAAAAGCGAAGAAAAAAAACATGAATTATATGAACGCAAATTGTCGAAAATGACACCTAGCGAAAGGGTTGAATTTGATAGGATGAAATATGAATGTAAGAGATTTGACAATTGGAAACGAGAAGTTCGACAATTTGTACAAGAAGATGGAAAAATACTTACTTATCATGAGCGTTTAGAAATTTGGAATAGGCAACAAGATGAAATGAAGCGAATTATTAAATCTGATAAATAATCTAATTGAGAAATTGTTTATGAAAATATATTTATATTTAATATTAATGTTGGTTTGCACACATTTTGCGTTTAGTCAAAGTGCCAATTGGAGTGCAGTTCTTCCTGCAAAATTCCCAACAAATGCTAGTGGACAAATCCATGGAATAAGCCGAGTGAGCCAAATAAAATTTCACCCAAGCAATGCCAATAAAATGTATGCAGTTAGTGCCAGAGGTGGCTTGTTTATAAGCACAGATGCTGGAACAAATTGGACTGTTGCTGCTGGTACTGATTTTATGGCTAATGCTCGATTGGCATCAGTTTGCATTGATTACACGAATGATCAAATTATTTATTTAGGAACAGGCGATCACAACTACTATTACACTGGCAATGGAGTGATGAAATCAACTAATGGAGGGCAAACTTTTACCCAAACTACTTTGACAGGGAAATTGGTTATAGACATGGTAATGGATCCTACAAACAACAATTCTATTGTAGCTATAACAAATGTTGGAATTTATAAAACAAATGATGCTGGAAGCACTTGGTCTCTTAAAACAACATCAAGAGCTTTTGATGATATAAAACAAAAAACTTCAACATCAAAAACACTTTATGCCGCTACCCGAGACTCAGCTTTTTTTCGCTCGTTAGATTTTGGAGACACATGGACACAAATAACATCAGGTATTGTTTTGCCATCCGGTATTACAAATGGAAATGGCTGTAGAATAGCTGTAACACCAGCTGATACCAATGTGTTATACTTAGCAATGACTGCAAATAGTGGTACTGTTTACAAATCAATTAATGGTGGACTTTCATTTACTGCGGTTAAAAACACCATCTCCCCATATTTAACGTATTATGATAACCTTTCAACTTCATCGGGTCAGGGAGATTATAATTTTGGAATAGGTGTTGATAGAACGAATGCCAATATTTTGTATTTAGTGGCTCACAATAATTGGAAATCAACCGATGGTGGAATTACTTGGTCTCAACTTACAAATTGGTGGGTAAAGTGCCACACAGATATGCACCAAATAATTACATCACCATACAACAACAATAATTTATATAATGCAAATGATGGGGGTGTTTGGTTAAGCACAGATGGAGGCAATAACTGGACTCCTAAAAGTGATGGAATTGCTGGCTATGAAATATATCATGGAAGTTGCAGTCCAACTCGCAAAGATATGTTTAGCATTGGAACACAAGACAATGGCGAATTATATGCAAACTCAACAGGATGGTACACCAATAGGGGAGGAGACTGGCAATCGCATTGTGTTTTTGACTATAGGCCCAATAGTTCAATGACTTATTATTATGACCCCGATTGGGGTGGAGTGAATTTGCCCAAAAGAAGATTAGTTAATGGCAGTGATGCTACATATGGACTTCCGGCAAATGTTTTAGACATAACAGATATAACTTTCCATAGAAGCAATCCTGATTTAGCATTTGTAAGTGATACAATAATTTATAGAACCACGAATCTTACAGCCACTTCACCAAGCTGGACACCAATTGCCAATTTCGGTAAGAAAGTAATGGCTTTGCACTGCCATTATGCAGACGCAAACAGATTGTATGTTATAACAAGTGATGGTATGATTTATGTGAGCACCAACGCTCTAGCACCCACGCCAAGTTTTACTAGCTATACTTTGCCTAATACAAGTAACACTGCTGCAAGTATTACTTCGGTTAAATCAAATATAAACACAATATATATAACAATTAATACAAAGGTGTATCGTTCAACCAACAATGGTTCTACGTGGTCTAATATCACCTACAACTTACCATCTGTTAATCATTCTAAAATTTTGGCAGATGAATTTTATTCAACAAATGAAATGGTTTTTATATCAAGCTATAATACCGTTTACTATAAAATAGCCTCGGCTAATACATGGACCATTTTTAACACCAACTTACCATCAAGAACAGATGCCATTGATATATCTATTTTTAATGATAGTACATCTAATTCATCGCTCCGATTTACAAGTTACGGCCGAGGTATGTGGGAAACACCTATTAGTAATTTGAGAGCACTTACAGCCAATTTTGTAGCAGATAATACAAGCCCTTGCCCTGGATCGACCGTAACTTTTAACGATGTTTCAACTGGAAATGTTACAAGTCGAAACTGGATTTTTACTGGCGGTTCACCCGCTACTTCTACGTCTGCTAACCCGACTATAACTTTTCCTGCCGGCACCTATAATGTATCATTAACTGTTTCAAATGGTACCACTAATAGTACAGCAACAAAAAATAATTATATAAGTACTGTTGGTGTAAACTTGCCAATTTCTGAGGGATTTGAGGGAACTAATGATCCTCCAACTGGATGGAATAACATAGATAACGGAACAATCGGGAATGCTTGGGTCAAAACTTCAACGGCAAGTGGTTTTGCTGCTTCAACAAATTCAATGATGTTTGATAACTACAGTTGGAATATTGTAGGACAAGTTGATGAAATACAAACATCTCGTTTTGATCTATCTAACTATTATACAGCCAAATTAATATTTGATGTTGCTTATCAAGTTTACTCCGGATATTCAGATACACTTTCGGTTTTAGTTTCTACAGATTGTGGAGCTACTTTTACTAAAGTATATGCAAAAGGTGGGTCGATGCTATCAACTTCTGGCAGTGGCACAGCTAATTTTGTTCCAACCTCAACTCAATGGAGAACAGATACCGTAAACTTATCCTCATTCATTGGTCAACAAAGTGTGATTGTTGCTTTACAAAATAAGAATGGATATGGTAATAAATTATATTTAGATAACATCAACATTAATGCTACTGTTCCTGTATATGCAGGAATTGATAAATCAATTTGCAACTCTGGTTCAACCAGTATTGGCTCAATTTCAGCAAGTGGTTTAACATATTCATGGAGTCCAACTTCAGGTTTGAGCTCATCCTCTACAAGCAATCCAATAGCAACACCAAACTCAACTACTACTTATATTTTAACTGCTACACACACTATATCAGGTATTCAAAACAGTGACACAATGTTGCTAACTGTTAATTCAATATTAGCATCGCCAACAAACATAACAGTAAATGCTGCATCTAACAATTCGTTTAGTTCAAATTGGGCATCAGTTTCTGGTGCCACTTCGTATTTAATGGATGTTTCTTTAGATTCTAATTTTGGTAGTTTCGTTTCAGGTTATAATGCTCTTAGTGTAGGAAGTAATTTTAAAAATGTAACAGGTTTATCAGCAGGAACATTATACTTTACACGAGTGAAAGCAGTTGGAAATTGCAATTCTGTAAATTCTTCATTAGCAAGAATTATTACAATTAGCAATCCACCTACAGCACTTAATGCAACAGCCATAACTACCAATAACTTTACTGCTAATTGGACCGCAGCTATTGGAGCAAATTCATATACAATTGATATATCAACCAATAGAAGTTTTTCTTCATTTGTAAGTGGATATAATGGGTTAGCAGTTAGCGGAAATAATAAGTCTGTTACTGGGTTAAGCCCTAATACAAAATACTTTTATAGACTTAAATCAATTAACGCAAGTGGTGCGTCTAGCTATTCAATAATTGATTCACTAATTACTACCAACTTTGCTAATTTAAGCATTACAGTGTTCATAGAAGGATTATACATAGGTTCAAATTTAATGACTTCGGCAATAAACAATGCTGACGGCATAACATCGGCAAGTATAGCAGATACAATAGTTATCGAACTTCATGCATCCACTACTCCTTATTCTTCTGTTTACTCTATAACAAGTTTATTAGGAATTAATGGTGTAATAAATACTGTTTTTTCTGGCTCAACTATTGGCAATAGTTTCTACATAGTATTAAAACATAGAAATTCTATTGAAACTTGGAGTGCACAACCTATACTTATATCAGCCAATACCAATTACAATTTTAGTTTGTCAGCAAGCCAAGCATTTGGTAATAATTTATCTGATTTAGGCAATGGTATTTTTGCCATTTTTAGTGGTGATATTAATGCTGATGGTTCGATTGATTTTAACGATTATCCATCCTTAGACATAAGTAGTAGTAATGGTGATTTGGGATATAATAACACCGACCTTAATGGAGATGCTTCAACAGATTTTAATGACTATCCTATTATTGATATAAATAGCTCTAATGGTGTGCTTGCAATGACACCTTAGATTGGTAAATTACTTTTTATTTTTTCAGCTATTAATGTCATTTCTTCAATACTTAATTTTAGTTTCGGATTACTAAAATTCATATCACTCATTGCCTCAAATGGAATTAGGTGTATATGAGCGTGAGGTACTTCAAGCCCTATAATACATAATCCAACCCTATTGCAAACAACCGATTTTTTTAGGGCTTCTGCAATAATTTTTGAGAAAAGATGTAAACCAGCAAAATGTTCATTTTCTAAATCAAAAATATAATCGGTTTCTACTTTAGGAACAACTAAAGTATGTCCTTTTGTAAGAGGACTTATATCTAAGAAAGCAAAATAATCTTTGCTTTCAGCAATTTTATAACAAGGTATTTCACCCGTAATAATTTTAGAAAAAATGCTCGACATATTAAGTAAGGCTAATTTTAACTACTTCAAGTTTTATAATCCCTGCTGGGGCCTTAATTTCAAATATATCTCCTAGTTTTTTACCCATTAATCCAGCTCCAATAGGAGATTTGGTTGAAATTTTACCAAGTTTCATATCAGCTTCGGAATCCGAAACTACCATATAGGTAAATTCTTTTTTAACATTATGATTTAACACTGTAACTTTGGTTAGCATCATTACTTTACTAATGTCTAACTTTGACTCATCAATAATTCTAGTCTTAGTTATAATGTCTTCCAATTGGGCTATTTTAGTTTCTAGCAACCCTTGATCCTCTTTAGCTGCATGATATTCGGCATTTTCGCTTAAATCCCCTTTATCACGTGCGTCTGCAATTTGTTTTGAAATAAAAGGACGTTTTACATATTTATATTCGTAAAGTTCTTTTTGCATTCTTTCAAATCCCTCTTTTGATACATAATTTATATCGCTCATACTCTCAATTTTTTTTGGATAAAGTTAAAAACAAAAGAAACGTCCGGACCGAAGCCGAACGTTTCTTTTATGTGTGAACAAATGTAATTTTTTATTTACTATTTCCTAAAGATAATCTAACTCCAATAGTTTGTATTCCACTGAAAAATCTTGTGGGAGCATAGCCATAGTCGAAAGCTAATATAGTTCCAGATTTGGTAACAGGCATTTGAAGAGTGCAGCCAGTAAAAAAACCATAAACAGGTTGTCTATTATCAGTAGTACTAAAGTTTCCATCAATATGATTGTAGGCAGCTCTAAACATAAATGCATCTTTATAAGAATACTCTGCCCCAAATCCTAAAACATCTGATTGAAATGCGTTGTAATTAAAATTGGCAGAAGCTGTTAATCGATGGTAGTAAGTATCAGGGTTTGCATCTAAACGCATGTCATACGATGCACCAATGTGTACTAAAGCAGGCATGTTAAAAGACTCTGCAGCCATCAATGCTCTTCTATCAGCTCCTGTTGATTGATTGATTGAACGGAAAGATAATCCATTACCAGAATAAGACATATTAGGCCCTAAGTTTCTAACTGAAATACCAAATCTAAAATCCTCTTTTTTGATTTTTTTAGTTTTGTTTAAGGATGTTTGATATTGAACACCTCCATCGAAGCAAGCACCTGTTGCATTTGCATTTGAAACCCCCTCGGATGAAATTCTAAGTAATATACCACCAGAAATACTATTTGAGAATTTTTTCGCATATGAAAAACCAAAATTAAGAACTTGTAGGTTGAAATTAGGTTGGTTGAAATTAGGATTGTCATAAGTAACAATTGGAATGTTTCCAAAATCAAACGACATTACGCCTATACCAATTACACCACCGTTTTCTCCAACTTTTTGAGAAATGCCCAAATTATTAATGTTAACTCCAGCACCTATCAAATAATTTTGGCGAGAAAAAATAACTTCGGTTTTTTCCGAATTTGCCAAACCTGCAATATTCAAGTAAAAAGATTCTAATCCTTTTACCGAAGCAGTGTTAACTCCACCATAACCAAATGATCTTGCATAAGGGTTAAATAATAATTGTGTTGCACCTGATCCACCGGCTCTATCTGGATTTCCAGCTTGTACATACTGAACTGAAAAAGTGTAAATTATTAAAACTATTTTTAAATATCTTTTCATTGTAATTTTCGTTTTTATAAAAGTTCTAGAATGTGTCAAAATCAACTGGGCGCATTATACCAAACCATTTAATTACTCTCTCTCCCATACCCTGAGCGTCAATATGTATTAGGTAAACACCACTTACTATAGGAACCAAAGCTTCGTTTTTTAAATCCCAGTCTAAGAAAGTTTTATCGTCATCTTTTCTAAATCTTCTTACCAAGAAACCATTCATTGTAAAGATAGAAACAGTACATTTATTAGGTAAATTAATTATCTTGACTTTAGTATCTAATTGATTGTTTGGATTCTCATAACCAGCATAGGCATAATAAGGATTTGGAGAAACTGTAATCATGTCTAATGCTTGTTTAGCTGCTTCAGAATTTGCTTTGGTAGGAACGATACTAGCCGTTGAAAATTTGTAAAAAGGTGCACTGTCGTTTGCCAAAGGTGCTGTAGTTAAAGAATTAATATATTTAGCATATGGACGTTTTACTCTAAGTTTAACAGTTGCTTCGTTCGGTACAATTCCACCTTCAATTGAAGCCAAATTAATGTTCTTATCATTTTTAACCATTGGCATTGTAACCCACATGGCTTGAGAGAAAATTAATCTTCTTCTTAAGGATTTGTTAGTTATTGAAGCATCGTTTAATATTGAGGCATAAGATGCACATTCATCATATCTGGTACCAACTACATTGGTTCCTGATTTAAATTTCTTATTACCCATTATGTATACATAATGTTTACCTCCAAAGACAGGTGTAAAATAACCTTTTGCTAACAGATTTTTTGTTGGATTCCAAACCATATCATTTCCATTTTCTGAAGGAATTGAAGAATCCTCGCCAAACATGATATTTAGTCTTTCTCCACTTTCAACATTAATAGCATAACCAGGAAACCAACCCATTCCATTTCCCGAACCATCTGGTTTGCCATATTTATCAACTGATGGAGACAACCTCATATCAAATTTTTCAGCATTACCTACATTGAAAGCAGCTAATTCACCTGTTTCTAAAACAATACATCTGCTCCATTTACTTCTATCATCAGTAAAGACAACATCAACCCCTTGCAAATCATTTAAAGTATTGTCAGTGCTTGCTCCTCCTGTGGTTACTTTGCAACCTGGGCCTAAAGTTGGGGTAACAGAATTCACTTCTTTAGCTGCTAAGCCATAAGGAGCCCAAGTACCACCTAATATTTTACCGAAATTCTTACCGGCATCAATAGCTTCATTACCGATAGCGAAATCATGTCTTAATGGATCATTATAATTACTAGATTTACCATTTGCTCCAGAACGAATCCAATTAAATGGTATGGTTACCGATTCAGGCATTCCCATACTTGATAAATAATTTGCATCTTCATCTACAACTCCTGTTAACCACTTGTTACCTGAATTGGCAAATGTAAGTTCACTAGAAATAAAACCACCACTTAAATCAAATTGAGCTGTTTGGTTTCCCGGTCTGATTGATGATGTGATGTTGATAGCTAAACCCCATTCATCTATAATTTGTTCGTTATTTATTGAAATAGCCGCTTCTGATGAAATTGTTTTAGGGTTAGTACCTAATTTGGTCAATGTCCAAGTGGTACTAGGTGCTGAAATTGAATCAGCTTTGGTGCTAAGACCTGAAGCATCATTTAATTTTAATTCAAAATCGGCTAAAGGAACTTTAAATGGATCGAATACCCTGATTGTTACAGGTGCGTAGCCTTTTTCGTATGTTGGCGATACAGCAGCATATGGAGGTATTAAACACTCTTCAATTGTTTTTCTAGTCAATCTAATAGCATTTCCACCATTACCGAAACCTTCAACTCTCGAAATTTCAGGACCTGAATTTAATGATGAGTTTATTACTGAGCCTCCTTCTCTTGGAGTTGGATCGTGTGGAGTTCCTGTATAAACCAATGAAGTTGCGCTTGAGACATTGGTACTACCTGATATATATTGCTCTTCAACTATTGGGCAATTTACAGGATTGGCATAGGCAACTACAATGAAATAATATTCATTAAAATTAACAAATCTTCTGTCTGATAGTGTTGAAAATGCATCTTGTGTTAAACTAAAGGTGTGTCTAATGCCTTTGTTTTCCCCATCAACTTGAACTACTTTATAAGATTGACCTATTTCAATATCTCTAACTACGTTAGTCAGTCTTGTATATCCATCTTGAATATCGCATTGTGCTACCAATTTTGCTTGCGTAGGGTCTGATAAATCAGCACCAGCATTGTTAGTTTTTAATTGATAAATTTTATACCCTTGAAATTTAATTTTAGTTTTCTCTGAACATGGTCCTTTAATAGTGTCCATGAATGATTCCGATGTTTTGTAGTTTTTTAAGGTAATAATAAGCTCTCTATTTATTTCTGTTATGGCCACATCAGGGGCAAATGGCGATTTAGGGTTCACAAAGTCTGCTTTAAACAATTGGTAAGCCCTGTCGCTTGCTGTTTTTAATAGGTTAAACGATCTTCTTTCATCACCATCAGAAGCCCTTGCCCAAACTACTCCCACTGTAACTTTATTTACAGCTCCTGGCAACAAGCTAAAAGGTCCAGATGTTTGTAGGAAACGTCTATCACCAGGCGGATTGTTTGTAGTTCCTTCAGTCCATTCTTTCCTTCCAGCTGGGTCTGTTTTACCAGGGAACATGAAACTTGCAGTGTCAGCGCCATCTCTACCATTGCTACCATAAGTAATTGTTTTTCCATCTTTCCATCTTCCGTTAAGGTATCCCCAATAATGCTGAGGGGTTGAAGGGTTACCTATAGTTGAGAAGTCATTATTATAATAAATGAATTTGGTCATACCTAACAAAGTGCCATCCGCTTTTTTGGGACCTTCGAAGAAACGAACACCAATACTAGGTGGGTTTAAACCATATCCAAAAACACCTTCATCATTAGCATCACCATTATAACAAATACCTAAATTTCTTGGAACATTGTTAACTGGGTCAACAGCTAAATCACACTCAACATAATCATCTGTGTAATTACCTAAATCTGGGTCAACCCATTGACCAAACACACAACTGTCTATAGTTTCGTTACCTCTGTTGTAAATGGTAGTTCGGTACAAAGTAGTATTGTTTAACTCGTTGTTAGTTGCAAATGCAAAACATTGTGTATGCAATTCTAAACCAATTGGCAATCCACCAGTTTCAGTATGGATATTTCCTTTGTCGTTATAAAGGATATAAATCATTTCGTCAGGAATATTATCTTTTCTATTTTGATCTAATGAAGGGAAATCACCTTTTTCTGGCTCATATAAATTAGGGTCATTAACGATACCTTTAGCCTCATCGCTAGGTGCGTTATAGAAGGGAGCTAAAAACGCTGCTTCTCCATCTGAAACTTTACCATTACCTGGCCAAGTTAAAAAATCATTGTTTGCATCTACAGCCGATTGAGCATCATTTTGAAAATTAACAATCTCTTGTAATTGAATTTTCCAAATTTTGTCGAATTCCTTACAACGAGCTGACGAAATAGAAGCAGCGCCACTAACCAAAGGGCCAGGGAAATAATCACTTCCATTTTGACGATATGTTTGTGCAGCTAAACGTAAATTACCGCTACTAATTCCTCCAATCCACAATGCACCAGCAAACAGAGAGTTTTTTGATACCTGTCCAGCTGGAACTTTTGGAATTTCATACTTGGCACTTTGCAAATCCCACCACATGTCGCCTCCGTTTAGAATACGAGTTCGTACATTGTTGATAGATAATTCTTTTTGCTGAGAACCAACCGAACAACCAGAACCTTTTTGCAAAATCTGACCTATAGTTACTTGATTGTTTGAAGCTCTTTTCTCTTCTTTTTCTCTTACATTCTCTTTTGCGAAAAGCGAAGTAATTGAAGTTGCAATTGCAAACAGAAATACTAAACTTCTAAATAATTGAGTTTTATATGTATATATTTTCATAAGTTAAATTATTAAAATGTTAATTGAATACCAATACGTGTTAAACGAGGTAAAGCAAAATTACTTGGATTAACTATCCTGGTATTATACAAGTCAACAAAAGATTGAACATTGGTTGCAGCACGTAAATTTTCTACAGCTTGTGGTGATGTAATAAACCCATCTGAGTATGCACTACCAGTATATCGGTAAACACTAAGTACATTAGCTTCATCAAATAAATTTTGAACGGTTAAGAAAATTCTCATTCTATATTCAACTGTTCTTCCATCTATCTTTTTACTAGTAAAGGTAAAGTTTTTATCTACGTTTAAATCAGTATAGAACTGAGCAGGTAAGTTTGCACCATTGATAGTACCTTTAATTGGAGAACGAGCCGCAACACCACTTAAACCTTCAGGAGTAGCAATTGTATTTTGAGTATATGGTCTACCTGAAACCGTATTGAAAATAATATTGAATCCTGCATTTTCAAGTATTTTCTTACCTCTAACAATAGGTCCGTCATATTTTTTTCCATCTTTATAATGGAAGTCGAAGGTACCTTTGATGGTATGGCGTGTATCGTAATCCAAAGGAAATACGGTTCTCAATTGACCTAAACCAGCGTTAACCATATTACTAGATGTGTTTGTTCCTGAACCTGTACCTTCAACAAATTGTAATTGATAGTTGGCAGAAATATTAACATTACCTAAGTCTCTTAATTCATATTCTAATCTAAAACTTTTCACAGTTGAGAAATCTAAATTGCCATAAGTAATATAATCAAAAGGCCAAGCTTGTACGTACTTATATTGTTGAATCAGGTTTTTAAACTCACGATATGAACCAATAATACCAAGGCTTGAGTTATCACCTATTTGTTGACGGAATCCTATTTCATAATCCGTTACTTGAGTAAACTTCAAATCTGGGTTATTAATCGCTGTTCCTCTTCGGTATTGTAGGAAGAAATAATCATCAAACTGAGCATTGTTTGGACTAAATCCATTGGCTGCTGGTCTTTGAGTTAAGATGTCATACGTTCCAAAAAACTGAGAAGTTGTAGAAATTGGGAACGAGAACCAAATACGTGGAGATACTTTCACGTCTGGAACATAATCTTTAAATGAATTTTCGGTAGGAGTTTCAGGCTTTAATGGGTCAACCAATAAAGGTGCGTTTTGACCATGTAATGAT
>CAIVPY010000252.1 GCA_903907885.1 uncultured Bacteroidota bacterium | reverse complement strand
TCCCTAGTGCATCTATCGGATACATTGAAGTAATTTTGAAAACCTTTGATGTAATATTTCATTTTGGAATTATGTAGATATTTGGACGAATATAAAACAATTAATATGTAAAGAAAAGATGTGTCACACCAGTCAATCAGGATTTGTCAGCTTGTCGGTATTTGTAATTCCCTAACCCATTAATTTTGGATTTGCAATCCAATAAAAAAAAATAAACAATCCCAATGCTCAGCAAGTGCCAAGCCATCGTCATTCACACCATCAACTATAGCGAAAGCAGTGTTATACTTAAATGCTTTACTAGCGACTATGGCTTGCAGTCGTATATGATAAATGGTGTGCGGGGAAGAAAAGGTGCCATTAGGTCATCGCAGCTGCTGCCCCTTACCCTACTTGAGCTTGACACCTATCACCAACAGAATAAAAACCTGCAACGCATAAAGGAACTGAAATGCATTCCTGTCCTTCATCACATTCATTTTGATATTATAAAAAGTTCGATAGGCATGTTTTTGGCCGAACTCTTAAACAAGGTGTTAAGCGAAGAAAACCAGCAAGACAAACCCCTATTTGATTTCTTATTCAATTCCATTCAGATATTAGATTTGTCAGCAAGTAATGTATCTAATTTCCCTTGCTACTTTATGCTTCATTTGAGTAAGTTTTTGGGCTTTATGCCTAAAAGCAATTATTCTGAAACCCATAACTCTTTCAACAAAATAGAAGGTGTGTATGATGAGTGGTTTATAGGAGCACCTAATCAAATTGAACCTGAGCTAAGCGAAAAGATCTTCCGACTTCAAGAATCTAATTTTGATAGTTTTCATTTAATCAAATTAAACACCCAACAAAGAGCCGAACTGCTTGATATACTAATCTCTTACTACCAATCACATTTGGCCACATTTAGCAATCTCAAATCGCATAAGGTATTGGCAGAGGTTTTGGGTTAGAGGTTACTCAATTATTAATTTAGACCAATAAGATGTATCTTCATCATTAATTTTAATCCAATATAAGCCATTAGACAATTTCAAATCACTTATAGTAAATGTTTCTATTTGCTTCATTCTTTTTACAAGTATTTCAATACCCTTATTATCATAAATAGTAATATTGCAGTTGTTTGAAAACAATGAATTCAGTCTAATAGTAAATATATTGTTTGTTGGGTTTGGGAATATTATAATATTTTGAATTTTAACAACCTCCTTCAAAAAAGCCTTATTACAATCATTAATCATTTTAAATTCAAATCCTGTCGGTTCAGAATAACATCTAAATCGAATTCCTGATTCAAATTCTGGTTGATTAAACAGCGTTATATCTAAGTCATAAGTTCCTTGAGCATCTGCCCTTAATATTTTCTCAGTCACTCGACCAAACACGGAATAGGACGGTTTAATTACTGGTTCAAAATAAAAAGTAAGTAGACTATCGTTATTAAATGGATTATGGCTGTATTCCTTTTTTGTTATTACTATCGGGAAATTAATATATAAAGAATCTACATTATTACTATAATATTTTCTTGAATCATATAAATCAACAAAGGAAGTATCTCCTACATTCACATTAAAATCAAAATACAAATGTTTATTATTTTTGAAATAGTAATAAACTTTATTACCCAACTTAGTAAAGAGATAATTTCTATCTTTAATATTTGAATATGTGATGCTATCAATCGTGACTTCTTTATTAATTTCATATTGATAGTATCCTCCAATTTGATGAAAATCTCCAAAAGCCCACCATTCATAGAGCCATTTTGTGCCAATAGGTGCTAACTGAGCGTGGGAGAATAAACTCAACAACATAAGGGTGAAAACAAACAATCCTTTATTAAACATATTGAATACTATTTATAATAGTTTTTTATAAAATAAAATATTTAGTTACAAAAGACAATCGATAACAATACTCAAATATAATTATCTATAAGCTAAATCGAATCTTTCTAATAGTTATTTATTGAATCTAAATAATTTTTAAAAATTCAAATTTGTGCATAATAATTAGGCTTAAAGTGTAATTTATTGCATTTCATAATTTTTCGCTTGTATAAAATCAATTAAAGATAAACAGTCCGAAATTTCTGACTGCCATTCCACACATCGGTTTGTTCAGTCATTTTTTTTTGACTATATAAAATTACTTAAGGATATGCAGTCCGAAATTTCTGACTGCCATTCCACACATAAGTTTGTTCAGTCATTTTTTTCTGACTGCATAAAATTACTTAAAGATATGCATTCCGAAATTTCTGACTATCATTCCAAGTCAAATTATGTCTAAGAATACTTTATGTTTGCACGAATTGCATTCGTTTTCAGAAAAATTAAACCTCAGATGACCAAAGAAAAATCAAAAGACAAACTAAAGTTTACCTCCTATCAAATAATTGTAATCATTCTACTTGCCTTAACTCAATTTTCGGTGGTGCTTGATTTTATGGTAATGTCTCCACTTGGCGATATGCTTATGAAATCAATGTCTCTTAGCACCAAACAATTTGGATTAGCGGTGTCGGTATATGCTTTCAGCGCAGGTGCTTCAGGACTTTTAACCGCAGGATTTGCCGATAGATTTGACCGCAAAAAACTACTTCTGTTTTTTTATATTGGTTTTATTTTAGGCACCTTGGCTTGTGGTCTTACCACATCTTACCCAATGCTAATTGCAGCACGACTTATAACAGGTTTATTTGGCGGGGTAATAGGCTCCATATCTATGGCTATCGTAGCTGATTTGTTCCCCATGCAAGAACGTGGGAGGGTGATGGGTTTTATGATGATGGGTTTTGGAGCTAGTCAGGTATTGGGTATTCCAATTAGCTTGTACATAGCCAATCTGTGGGGTTGGCAATCTCCTTTTTTAATGATTGTAGGATTAGCTACCTGTATTTGGGCTGTTATCCTTTTCAAAATGCAACCTGTTTCCAAACATTTGGAAATAAAAAGCGATCTAAACGCTTTTGCTCATCTATGGCATACGGTATCAAAACGAAAATACCGCATAGGTTTTTTGTCAACAGTACTTCTATCGATAGGTGGTTTTATGATGATGCCTTGGGGCAGTGCCTTTGCCATTAACAACTTGCATGTAACACCCCAACAGCTTCCACTACTTTTTATGGTAAGTGGATTAAGCTCGCTCTTCATAATGCCTTTGATAGGTAATTTGAGTGATAAAATGGATAAGTTTAAATTGTTTGCCTTGGCATCTGTTTGGATGATGGTGGTAGTATTAATTTACACCCATCTTACACCCGTTCCTTTTTGGGTAATTGTGCTGATGAATGTGGTGATGATGATTGGCATTATGAGTCGAATGACTCCCTCAATGGCATTATCCTCTGCATTGCCCGAACCCCAAGACCGTGGGGCATATATGAGTATCAACTCCTCCGTTCAGCAAATTGCTGGTGGCGTAGCTGCCGCAGCTGGTGGAATGATAGTGGTGCAAAAAGATAATTTTAGCCCTATTGAACACTACGATACATTGGGCTATGTGATTGTATGTATATCAATGATTAGTATTTATTTTGTGTATCGTGTAAGCAAATTGATTAAAACCGATAAACATAAACTATAGAAATTCCATTTGAGTTAATATTATCAAAATAATTCTCAATCTGAAACCCAACAAATAAATTTTTAAGGCATAAATAAATGAAAAGCATTTGTGTCTTTAATTCAAAATGGGGGGAAATTTATTTGCTATTTATTTAAATTTATAGAATCAAAAAATAGTATGTTTGAATAATGAAAAAGTTAATGCTTACTATTCTTGCAGCTTTGGTTTTTATAAGCTCAAACGCCCAAAGTATTGTATCTGGACCGATGTTGGGATATGCCGAACATACAGAAAATCTTATCTGGTTACAAGTTAAAGATGTGCAACAAGTATCTGTTAAATATACAGAACAAGGGAAAAGCGAATGGAATGAGTTGGCATTATCAGCCACCAATTCTAAAGAAGCACAAATACTCAAATTTGTTCTCACAGGATTGAGAATGGGAACCAACTATGAATATAAAATTTTATTAGATGGCAAAGAGATGACCTTTAATTACCCACTAACTTTTAAAACAAAAAAATTATGGGAATGGCGCACAGAAGCACCTGATTTTTCGTTTCTATTAGGCTCGTGTAATTATGTGAACGATACTGCTTTTGATAGGCCAGGAAAACCTTATGGACAAGGAACTAATATATTAAATTACATGGCCGAAAGCGGTGCTGATTTTATGGTATGGCTAGGCGACAATACCTATACACGTGAAGCAGATTTTAGCAGCGAAAGTGGTATGAGATACCGTTATCAGCATACACGTAGCGATAAGAATTTGCAAAAACTATTGGCAAGTATGAATCATTATGCAACATGGGACGATCATGATTATGGCGATAATGATGCAAACAAACATTTCTGGTTTAAAGACATTAGTCGTAAATTATTTATTGACTATTGGGGAAACAAAATAGCTGGGCAAAATGGAGAAGGAATTTACCATAATTTTAAATGGAGCGATGCCGAGTTTTTTATGCTTGACGATAGGTGGTTTAGAGATGAGAGTGAGTTAGATGAAAAAATAAATTTAAAAACCCAATTGGGCACTAAGCAGCTCGATTGGCTTAAACAGAGCCTTGCTCACAGCAGTGCTGTTTTCAAATTTATTGTTGTGGGTGGGCAGTTTTTAAATACCGAGACCGACAAAGAATCGTTTAATTTATATATAAAAGAAAGAGCTGAAATATTAAAATTTATTACAAATAATAAAATTAATGGCGTTGTTTTTTTGTCGGGCGACAGGCATCATACAGAACTTTTGAAATATAACATCAAATATGATGATAAGGATGTTGTTGGGTTTAAAACAACAGGTATTCTTAATTATCCTTTATACGACTTAACAAGCTCACCAATAAGTGCGGGTATTAGCAATATTCTAAAAACCAAAGAAGCCACCAATCCACTTAGGGTTGAAAACACACTTATGGTGGATAATAACTACTGTGGGATAAAAATATCTGGTAAAAAAGGCCAACGACTATTAACCATATCGTGTTATGATAAAACAGGAATAGTGAAATGGGGATATACTATAAATGAAAATGAATTAAAAGTAAAATTGAAATAGGGAAAACCTAAATCCTGATTTATTGTTCGTCTTGATTATCGTTTAATTCAAAAAAATCTTCTTCAGGCTTAATGGTATCAACTACTATCGAATCGTTTTTATAAATATACTTCTTAGCTATTCCAGTAATGTTAACATGAGGGGTTAATCCCAAAGTATCTTCAGGGGTAATAACTTGTCGGGCTATCATAAGGTTAGTTAAAAATTTGTAGCTTTTCTCAATCCAAGGTCTAGACGTGCCATCACTATTAAAACGCCACATAAATCCTTTTGGTCGTGGAATGATTGATGCTAAAAATAAACACTCGCTAAGACTAAGGTCTAATGGTTTTTTCTTAAAGTAAAACTGAGAAGCTTCACCAATACCATACACATTAGGTCCCCATTCTATAATATTTAAGTACACTTCAAACATTCTATCTTTAGGTACAATAAAATTGTTTTCGAGGATATACACCAAAAGAATTTCTTGAAGTTTTCGAGCCATTGTTTTTTCTCTGGTAAGAAAAACATTTTTGATTAGTTGCATACTAATAGTGCTAGCACCACGTTTAAATTTGCCCGTCTTAACATTTTTAGTAATAGATTGCCTAAAAGCCTCTGTTACAAAACCACGATGGTAGTAAAATGAAGGATCTTCAGTGGTCAATATACATTTCTTTAAAAAAGGTGAAGTGAAATCAATCGGAGTGAAATTAGGATTTTCAGGACCTATTAATATTGGCCTCATGGGGCGTCCGTTTTCATATGGTGTATATATAAAACTAGAATTCAATTTAGCCAGGTTTGCTTCTCCGTATTTTGTTATTCTGAAATTATCCTTTTCTAAATTGCTGTTAAATACAAGTTTATTAGGGTCGTCATTATAATAAGCAAAATCTAGTCGATAAGTAAAACTGCCTTCCGTTTGCATCCCTTTTACATCATCAAATAATCCTATTGGTAATGAATTTATAAAGTTTTGAGCATTTAATTTTTCGGTTGAAACATTGAAATATAAATTGTATTTATTGAAAAGACGAGATACAACATTTGAGTTTTTAGTTAACTCAAACCATGCTTTGTTTTTTGATTCTTCTAGTTTAAAATAGGGATGAAAAACGATATTATTAAATCGGATACTACTTGAGCTATCAAGGGAAATAAAATCTGAACCAAAAAGATAGGCATAGTAAACTTCAGCATCTTGAATCACTACATCCTTTTTTGAAATTTTAGGATGATTTAACATTAAGTTTTTAATAGATGCAAACCCATCTATTTTAAGCACACCATCTTTAAAAGTTATAGCGTTTAGTTGAAGTCTAATACTATCAAAACCTGCTCTTAAATTAAATTTTTCGTCAATAATGGGCAAGTGTACAGTGCCAGAATCTTCTCTGTAAAATGTTAAATCAGCTTTTTCGTTGCTAGCATCAGCATAGCCTGTAATTTTCCAAATTTGATACTTATTATTGCTGTTAATATGAATACTAGATTCAATTTTATTATCATCTAGCTGAAGCTTAGACATATTAAAATCAGACACGGTTCCATTGTCGTTTATCAGTAATTTAAAGTTATTAACCGAAACGCTATTGGGCACTTGCTTTAATATCTTTCTTATAAGCTTGTAGGCAACATTAGAGTAGTTAATCTTCTCGTCTGTTAAATCATTTCTATTCTCAACAGTGGTGTGTTCTTGGTTTCTAAAAAAATTACTGTAGTTGCTACTATCTCCCGTTTTTATTAATTGTATATAACCATCATTAAGTTCAATTTCTTTTAGTCTAATTTCTCCAGTAAGAAGCGACATTAGCCTAATGCTGGCAGTAAATTCATCTAATTTGATAAGGGTGTCTTTGTTTGTAGGGATAAGTGATATTTTAGCCAAACGAATACTACTTATCCCTGAAAATCCGTGCTCTTGTACTCGTAAGTTAACATCGTATTTATATCTCAGTTTTTCGCTTATTCTAAGTATGGCTTTTTCTAAAATAATGTTTCTAAAAAGCAAAAAAAATGAAAAAGAAAGTACTACCAAAACAAAAATTACTTTGGTGGTAATAGATAGGGATCGCCTTATGTTATGTTTGTTGAATTTTATCAATAGTATTTTTTTTAAGACATTAATTACTATTTTAAAATCAAACTTGCATTATTTCGGCTTCTTTTACTGCAAGTAAATCTTCTATTTTTTTTATAAAACTATCAGTTGTTTTTTGAACGCTAGCTTCGGCAGTTTTGGCTTCATCTTCGGGTAAGCCTTCTTTTTGCAACTTTTTAATAGCTTCATTAACATCTTTTCTAATATTTCTGATTGCAATTTTTGCAGTTTCAGACTCCCCTTTCACTTTTTTTACTATTTCGCGTCTTCTTTCTTCGGTTAATGGGGGTAATATAACTCTTATAATGCTTCCATCATTGCTTGGATTAAATCCTAAATTAGCAATAATAATTCCCTTTTCTATTGCCTGAAGCATGTTTTTTTCCCATGGCTGAACCACTATGCTTTTCGCATCTGGAGTATTAATATTACCAACTTGGCTAATGGGCACTAAGTTGCCATAATAATCAACTTTTACGCTATCTAACATGCTGGGATGTGCCTTGCCAGCACGTATTTTGCTAAATTCGCTTTGGGCATGGTCTACTGCTTTTTCCATAGCATCCTTTAAACCATCTAATACTAACTTTAATCGTGGATCGCTCATAATTGTATCAAAATTTTCACGCAAAGTAATAAAAATACAAGTAATTATCTTGTGTTCGTATAAAAAGTTATTTAGCGCTAAATGTGTGAATAATATCCGGAGTTCGGGATAAGAATTCAAGAGCGAGAGTTTAAAATAACTTGCTTTTAAAACTCAAATTATCCAAGAGTTTCTGTTTTAAAGTTACTTGATATAAGAGGTATTTGCACTAATATTTTAGTTAATGAATTGGGCGATTGTTTAGATTTATTT
>CAIVPY010000251.1 GCA_903907885.1 uncultured Bacteroidota bacterium | reverse complement strand
GTAACAAACGAGAGTCCTCTTTTTATTGCCACACTTTTTGACGAAAATGGTATAAATACAGTTGGGCGTGGAGTAGGGCGAGATTTGGCGGGAACACTTGTGAAAATTGAAGAGAAAACGATCGACAATACCACTACATCTGTAATACTAAACGACTATTATCAAGCATCAACCAACTCTTATCAAAGCGGGGAGATAAACTACAACATCAAAGCGCTTGCGAGTGGTAAAAAATATACTATTAAGCTAAGAGCCTTTGATGTGTTTAACAATTCAAGCGAATCTGCTCTTGATTTTGTGGTCGAATCGAGTGCAGGCTTGGCCTTGCAGCACTTGTTAAATTATCCTAATCCTTTTGTAAATCACACCACTTTTCATTTTGACCACAACATGGCAAATCAGCCACTTACGGTTCAAATTCAAATTTTCACCATTTCTGGTAAACTAATAAAAACACTTAGTACTGATTTGCTTTCGGCAAAATCTCATTTTGAGGATATTAGTTGGGATGGTAGAGATGAGTATGGTGATGTTATTGGCAAAGGAGTTTATGTTTACAAAGTGAAAGTGAAAACACCTAGCAGCAAAGTGGAAGAGAAGTTTGAGAAACTCGTCATTTTAAATTAATTGTTTAAGAAAAAAAAGAAAATATTTTTGCATCCATTCATGAAAAACAAAAAAATAATTATTGCCATCGTTATTACTTGTGTTACCATTATTCATTCATATGGTCAGGTAACATCTAGTAATATAAATGGTGGTGGACAAAATACTATAACCACAGCCGTTCCGTTTTTATTAATATCGCCAGATGCAAGGGGAGCTGGATTAGGCGATGCTGGAGGTGCTATGCCTAATGATGTAAATGCCATGCATTGGAACATTGCAAAACTACCTTTTAATGAAAAAAAAGGAGCTGTGGGTTTATCATACACGCCTTGGCTAAGAAGTTTAGTTCCAGACATTTCGCTTTCATATCTTTCATTCTATAGTAAGTATGGTGATAGGGGCGCTTTTGCAGGCTCTCTTCGTTATTTCTCATTAGGGCAAATTAATTTCACCGATAATTATGGCAATCCTTTGGGTAATTATAACCCAAATGAGTTGGCTGTTGATTTAGGTTATGCGTCAAAATTGTCTGAAAATTTCTCAATAGGAATTGCCTTTAGGTATATTTATTCAAACCTAGCAGCAGCTTTCAATCAATCGCAAAATGCCATTAATGCAGGTACTTCTTTTTCTGGTGATATTGGTGCGTATTACAAAAACAAATTTAAATATGAAGGAAAAAAATTTGATTATGGAATTGGATTAAGCATAAGTAATATTGGTTCTAAATTGACTTACACGAGTGCTCAATACGAAAATTATATCCCAATTAATTTAAGATTATCTACATATACAAATCTTGAAATTGACAAGTATAACTCAATTGCATTCTTATTAGATTTTAATAAATTATTAGTACCTACACCTCCACAATATTTCAAAAAAGCAAATTCAATATATGACTCGCTCGACATAAATAAAAAGCCAGTAATAAAAAGCGGACAAGATCCTAATGTACCTGTGGTTCAAGGTATGTTTCAATCTTTTTATGATGCTCCTCTTGGGTTCAAAGAAGAGTTGCGTGAGATTACATATTCAATAGGTTTAGAATATTGGTATGATAATCAGTTTGC
>CAIVPY010000250.1 GCA_903907885.1 uncultured Bacteroidota bacterium | reverse complement strand
ATTGTTTAGCCAATAATGCAATATAGGTACTATCCACCCCCCCACTAAGGCCCATAATACAATCATAGGGCGAATTTTTGCCTTCTTCCTTTATACGGGTAATTAGAGCATCTAAAAGATGAAGTCCTTCTGCACCAGTTTTAAGTTGAGTAGCAACGGCTCTTTGATATTCATGATAATAATTGCATATGCCATTTTCATCAAACTGAATATTATCATCAGCCAAATTGTCCATAACTGATTTAACGCACTGCTGATATTTTCTACTGCTCAATTACTTCTTTTTTAATTATATGAGTATAAAATTGCTTAAGCGCCAATGAAATTTTTTTAGAACCAAAATGTTCTAAAGCAAATGCCTTAATAGCAACAGCATCAAATTGATATTTTTTAGTAAACATACCTTCCATTGCTTCTGACAACTGTTGAATATTATTTGCTTCTATTAGAATTCCATTATTTTCATTTGCAAATGTCTCTGGTCCACCACAAATAGTTGCTATAACGGGTTTGCCACAAGCCATTGCTTCAATCAAAACAACTCCGAAAGTTTCATATAAACTGGGCAAAACAAATACATCTGCCTTTTGCATTTGAACCAATACTTCTGCCCTTGATACTGCACCTAAAAATGTAACCTGCTCTGTAATATTTAATTGATTTGCAAGTACTTTTAATTCTTCCAGGTTATCACCTGCACCTACTATGCGCAAATGAATATTTTTGTGATGAGCAAATTTTCGAGCAAATGCATTTAATAAAACAGCGTGCCCCTTTTTATAGGTAAGTTCAGCTACATTTAAAAATGTATAAGATGAATCAGCTTGAAGTTTTTCCTGAGGTAAAGCATTTTCAAAAATTGGATCCAACATATTAGGCAGATAAATAAAATTGTCCTTCAATATAGTTTTAGCTTGTAAAATATTCCTCAATGAAGGGCTTACCACTATATTTAATTTTGAATCCTTGAAAGCTAGTCGAATAGCATCATAATATTTCTCTGGAATTAAATTTCTGGCATAAAAAGTACTGTGCTCAGTGATACAATAAGGAATTTGAACCTTCCCTGATAATTCCTGGGCAGCCATTCCTGCAAACCATGCATTATGCGCATGTATAAGGTTTGGACTATTATATCTGTCAAAATATAACTGATACCCCTTAAACAAAGCTTTTTTAAAATTCCTAATCTGTTCATCATATTGTACATCTGCCCAAGCTCTTTTCCTAATCCGAATGATATCTATATTTGATTTTTTTTCATATTTTATATTACTACGGGATAATGATTCCTTTAATAAAATAAAAATAATTTCAAAAAATGATTTGCCTTCTATTAACTTATAATAATGTCTCCTACCGGTAAGCCTTCTAAACAAAGCATATAAGATAGATTTAATAGCAATCGGAGGAGCTATAGAAATTACACCTACTTTGATACCTTCCTTCGACAATGCCAGCGCTTGGTCATATTGAAATATACCAGCTAGCTCCGCGTACT
>CAIVPY010000249.1 GCA_903907885.1 uncultured Bacteroidota bacterium | reverse complement strand
TATACTCCTATAAGTTAATAAGCCATTTAAAGTATCTGAAAAGGCAATGCCTCGTATGTTTTGAATCTTGTTATTGTCTATATGAATGCTATCCCATATTTTGCCATAATCTTTTACTACCACCAATGAATTAAATGTTCTAGGATTAACTATATAAGTCATACTGCTAATATTACAATATCTATCAACAGAATTATTGCGGATAAAGAAATTAATAGCATTGCAAGGCAACCTACTCCAATTATTTCCACCGTTTTCGGTTCGCCATATTTCATGACATCCTTTTGAGGTGTCGGCAACAATGTAGGCGCATTTTTCATTTATAGCATTATAAAAACCTGCTGTTTTATTTACTAAAGCTGTGTCTTTACCATTTATAAAATACTGCACATCCCATGTTTTACCATAATCAGTGCTCTTTTGCCACATTTGTTTTTTATATTTTATAATGTATCCCTCTCCCATTAAAACTGAATCATTTAATACAAAAGAAAAACCATAATTTACTTTTACCAATGTTTTACCAGTATCCGTGCTAAGTTTGCCACCTGCCCATATAAATTGTTTGGAATAATATACCAAAGATGGATTTGTCGGATTTTTATACTTTGTGGTATCTAACAGCGTGATTTGCCATTGAGCTTTGCTTGGTATGTTTAATAAAAATAATATAGCGAGAAAGGGAAAGTATTTTTTTAGCATAATAAATTTGTTTAATTGAGAAAAAACAAATAGGCACACAGTGCCTATTTGTTTATATTTAATTTAAAGACAAGGCCAAACTTCAACGGTTCTGTTTGTGGCATCAAAGTCTATTCTAAAACAGTTGCATGGTGCATCGCAAGCAGCGCATATTATTTGTGTTGTGGTTCCACTCGCATTGGGATATACGTAATAAATATTACCTTGAATACTTACCTCCATTGATATATTGGATAGCTGATAATAGCCATAAGTTGGATTAAAGTAATTAGAAATATTGTATGTGTTTTGTGATCCTTCTGACAATGTTACAAAATAATTATCTGGTTTATTATCTTTAGTTGAATTACTGCCAGTAATTACTCCATCCTTATTGGAAAAAGAATAAAATAGGTTATATGCAAACTCGCAGTTAGTGTGGTTGGTAACTGTCCAGATTACAGCTGCTGAATACAAATCTACATTGGTAATCTTGCCTTTGTCATCATGGGCAGTTGGATATCCGTGAGGTGGCTGCGCAATAGTTGGGTTTGCTATTATGGTTAGCAATCCTAATAAAAGTATGTTAAATAATTTTTTCATTTGGTTTTTTAGTTTTTGTTTGTTTTTTGCTTACTCTAAAAAGTTTTCAGCTTCCCTTGTTTTGTATATAATCGATTAATACAAAACAAATGTGAAAAAAAAAAAACGAATCTGTGAATTAAAATGTAGTTAAATTTTAAAATTTACTTATTTCAGTGGCTTTAATGTTGTTTGAGTAGCGATTTTTTCTATTTTTCCAAAACCTCATACATATCAAGCCTTCGGTCCTTCCAATTTAGCACCGTGCCTGTATTTCTTGCTCTTTCAAGCGCTGCTAAGTCAAGATCGGCAATAACAACGGTTTCGATGTTGGTATTGCATTCACTAGTTATGAAAGATATTATTCCATCACAACAACCTTATGAGTGCTATACGTGTTGTTAGTAAAATAACGAACAAAATACATTCCCTGCTTAAACCCTTTAACGTATATTGGGTTTGATTGATGGGCCAGAGTAATACCCGAAGCTAATACTTGCCCTGAGATATTTAATATTTCGTAGTTGCCATTTTCGCCACTCTCAATATGTATAATGTCATTTGC
>CAIVPY010000248.1 GCA_903907885.1 uncultured Bacteroidota bacterium | reverse complement strand
GAATAAATGATAATGTTAGTATTGATAGAATTATAAAAAAACCATAATTTGTATGGAGTTGATAAAGATGTATTCAAAAAAAGCGTATCAACTAGCAACAAAAGAACCATTAATTTTTTTTCTATTAGATTTGAAGAGTAGAGACCCAATCGACTACTATCGCCACGGATTTTTAAATTTCCTTAAACTAAAAGAAGACCAATAATTATTTATAGAGATGGTTATATAATAATGTATCATTTTTTTCAGTATTCGTTGAAAATTCATCAGCAAATATTTTAAACCCTGTTTTTTTATTTTCACGTTCATTCATAAAAATAATGAATGCAATGCAATAATATCCGCAAGCGGTAGAGATTAAATTTTGAATTTGTTTGTTATTGAATGTATATTCATTTAATTTCTGTTCTACTTCAACCGGAGCAATAACGCCAAAAGGGTCGAAATAATACGAATGTTTAGAACTATAATAAAGTGCAGTCCAATGAGTGCCGCTTCCAACTGTTGAAGATTGTAAATTAACAACATAAAACCCCTGTTTCAGTTTTGAAGGTAATTCATCCTTCATACAAACATTTACTTTAATTCCCTGTGATTTCAAGATTTCTTCAATTTCTATATCGCTTAATACATTAGATTTAAATGGCATTATCTATATAATAAAAATAATAAAAATAAACTTATGGAGTAAAACCAGCAGGATACAAAGCCCCGCCTTTACCACAACAACCAATACCACTTCCACTACCTCCATGTGATTTCTTAGTTCTATTGACTATTTTTCGTCCTACTATTCGATGATGTTTTAAAGCTCCACCAATTGCATCAACTTTATTATTAAGATAATTAGCCCCTGTTTCTATTCCCTGCTGTGCCATTGCCATTGCTCCAGTTTTTGCAATATTTCCCAATGCTCCTAATATTCCTTTTCCTGTTTTCTTTGGTTTTCGTTTTTTTGCAGCTGGTGTATGCTTACGTGCAACACCTAAACCAACTGATTTAGCTACATCACCGGTTGTATGTAATACATCACTTACAACACCTTTACCACATTTTCCAGAAATATTGCCAAATACTCCACTACCGTGATTTTGAATTTGGATTGGGTCAAACACAACTGTTATTGCTTTACCTTTTTTAGCGGATGTATGCAGTTTTTTCATTTGTTCTGGACTTAAATGAATATTATGAGCAGTTCCAAGTTTAACACGAACCCTATGACCTTTTTTAAGTCTTCGTATTTGAGGGGGGCTTAATTCTTTGATACCAACCGAACTATAATAATTGTTAATAGCTGCATCATCTAATAATGGCATATGTTAAATATCTATTTAAAGTAAATATTTTAATTTTAGCTATTCAAAAATTTTAAGATATTTTTTTATTTCAGTGCGTGTTATTGCCCCTAAATGAGATAGTTTTGTTAATACCTCTTTTAATTCGTTTAAAAGTTCAGGATTATTATTGCCTGCTAAAAATTCACCTTCAATAACTTGATGTTTTTCTTTAAG
>CAIVPY010000247.1 GCA_903907885.1 uncultured Bacteroidota bacterium | reverse complement strand
TTTGGCTGGAATTGGCGCAGGAGCATCTTCAAATAAATTCGCAGGTAAAACTTACGATGATCTTTTTAAATCAGGTGATTTAGAAAATGTAAAAGCAAATCATCCTGCTTTACACGCTGAACTTTACAAAGCAAAATTCAACAAAGAGTATAAACCAGAATAATAATATATAAAGAAATGACTTGGATTAAACAAACTCAAAATGCGTTTTACAATTTTTTCGCACCAGATATCGCAGCTGATGCTGATCAAAAAATTGAAGTTGTATTTCCTACTGTTGAAGCATTGAACCCTTCTTTTGCTGCAACTCAACCTGTTGATATTAAAAGACAATGTACTGTTATTGATTTAGGTGCATTAACTGGAGCTTGCACTCTTGATGCTACAATTTCTGATCATGTTGGAATTGGTGCAGTTGTTCATGTAAAAGTTGCTTCAGATACATCTGCAAGAGCATTGACTTTAGGAACTGGTTTTACTGCTCCTGCAATTGCAGGTGTAATTTCAAAAACAAAAGTTCAATCATTTATTTACAATGGCACTACATTCCTTCCTTTAGGAGCTAGTTTGCAAATTGACTAATCAAACCAATTAATAACCAATAATAAAAAACAAAATGAAAAGATCGAAATTCTTATTATTATTATCCTTCGCACTTGTAATCGCCACTGGAATTGGTAGTGCATTTGGTGTTGGTGCCGGAGCAGTTGCATTTGGAACAACACTATTTAATCAATCTCCTAAAGGTTCAGTTTTGTCAGGTATCATTCCTGAGACCTGGACTAATTATATTATCGAAACACTTTTTAAAGATAACGAGTTTATGCTTGAATCTATTGATGAGAGTCAATATGTTTTGGTAGGAAGTGTAGTTCATATTCCACAAGCCGGAACTCCATCAGGTGTAAAACGTAATCGTGAAAACTTGCCTGCAACAATTACACGCAGAAAAGATATAGACATTACTTATTCTCTTGACGAATTAACAACAGATCCTAGGATGATTCCTAATGCTGATGTTGCTCAGTTATCTTACAATAAATTGGATAGTTGTATGTCTGAAGATATGTCTGCACTTAAACAAGTTGCTGCTGAAGCAATGTTATATAATTGGAGACCAACTTACTTCTTAAAAACAACTGGTGCGACTATAGCTGCTCCTCTTGGAACTGGTAATAGAAAATCAATTTGTGTAGCTGACTTTGTAGCTGCTAAGAAATTACTTAACAAATGGAATGTACCAAAAGCTGATAGACATTGTTTATTAGATACTGAAATGATTGCTCAATTAGCAACCGAATTATCAGTAACATCAACCAGACAAACATCTGTTCTTTATGATCAAGTAACTGGCGAAATCAAGAAATTAGAAGGTTTCACAATTCACGAAAGATCAACAGCATTAATTGTATCTAATCAAACATTATCAGCTGAGTCAAGTTATTTCAAATGGACTTCTACCGACTTAACTTATACTCCTGAACAATTAGCTGCTATTGATGCTGGAACTGCAAATATTGCAACAACAGCTGCAAGTGTTGGTTTGTTTTGGCACAAAACAATGGTAGCAAGAGCAATGGGTACAACCGATATGTTCTACAGAGAAAAAGATCCTACTTACTATGCTGATATCTACAGTTTCTTACAACGTTTAGGTGGAAGAACCAGACGCGCTGACGGTAAAGGTGTATTAGGAGTATTAGGCGTAACAGTATAAAACCAAACCCCCGAGAATAGTACCATAGTTAGTTGATTAAAAGCTGCCCAAAGTGAGGTGAAAAGCATGAGTAGGCGGCTTTTTTTAAAAAACAAAAAATCCAATGGCAGACATAAAACTATATTTTAAAAAGCTTTTTCCCTGGGAAGGTGGATATGTAAATGATCCTCTTGACAGTGGTGGAGCAACAAAGATGGGTGTTACCCTTGCTACATGGAAAACTATGGGTTATGATAAGGATTTGGATGGTGATATTGATGAAGAGGATATTAAATTACTCTCGAGAGCTGATGCCGAAATGGTGTGTAAAAAAGGTTATTGGGATAAATGGCTTGCTGACCAAATTAAAAATCAGTCACAAGCTGAGCAGTTAGTTGATTGGGTTTGGGGTAGTGGTTGTTATGGCCTTATAATACCACAACACATACTTGGCGTTCATGCTGATGGTGTTGTTGGACCAATTACTCTTACAGCTGTTAATTCATCTAACCAAGAAGAGTTTTTTAATAAAGTTAAAGCAGAACGTTTACAGTTTATTCAAAATATTATTACACGTAAACCTTCTCAAAAACGATTTGAAATTGGCTGGAAAAGACGTGTAAACTCATTTGTATTTAAACCATGACAGAATTGGGATTAACATTCGGACAATTATTATCGGTTATTGGATTGATAGGTGGTTTGGTAACAGTTTGGTTAAGATTATAAGTGTCAATTGACCAGCTTAAAGTTAGGATAAAAGGTCAGGAAAATAGTTTGGAAGAACACGTTAAAACCAATATTCGCGAGAACCATGAATTTAAAAAGGAGAATCGCGAGGACCACAAAGAAATGATTGAAAAAATTGATGAATTAAAAACACTTATTTTAAAAAAATGAAACAAAGACTTATAGATAATTGGAAATCGACAGTAATCGGAATATTCCTATTGGCCTTTTCTTGTTTATTAGTTTGGTTTGATAAAATGACCTGGACAGAGTTCGGAGTGTTTTTGCCAACAATCATTGGTTTCCTTTGGGTTAAAGATACCGTATTTAAAGCTTCAGGCTTGCCAGTTCTTTTTGGTATATTGTTTATTCAATCATTATTATGGTGTTCTGGATGCAAAGAAATACAATATATTCCTGTTGAAACTGTAACTGAAATAAGAGATCGTGTGGACACTGTTAAGGTTCCTGCTGATAGCTCATCATATTATGCTTGGTTAGGTTGCGACTCTTTAAATCGTGTTTATATTAAGCAATTAAGAGAAGTAAAAAGTAATACTGTTACTCAAAGCTTCATACTCGATAATAATAATCTAAAAGTAAAATTCAATTCACAACCACTGCCTATTACGGTTACGGTTCATGATACTATTACAGTTAAGCAAGTCCCGGTTAAAGTTCCTGGACCAACTGTTGAAATTTACAAAATGAGATGGTACCAGGAAACATTTATGTATATCGGGATATTTCTATTAATAATAATAATCATAATAGTAGCATGGAAAATACTAGCAAAATAGCTAAAAAAGGCAAAGTTGATGATTCAATTATTATGGCTCAAGAGCCAATCGTATTGAAGCTGCGAAACGTATTTGATGGTTTCTCGGTTAACGAGGTTTATACTGACGATAAGGAGGTATATTTTCATGAACGTGAAAACTGTCGTAAAGTTACTAGAGCAGAATTTTTTAAAGTATTAAACGGAATTTAACAAACAATATATGAACGGTATAACAATCATTAAAAGCAACGGTGGAGTTGCTAAGTCATTACCAGGAGAAGATCACTACTCAGGTTTAATGATGTATTTGGCAAATGCCAATCTTCCTTCAGGTTTTAGCACTACAGATCGTATTAAAGTTATTTCGACTGTTGCAGCTGCCGAAGCTTTAGGAATTACTTCCGATAGTGCCAATCTTGAAATCAAGATGTTGCATTATCATTTGAGCGAATGTTTTAGAGTTAATCCTTCAATCGTTTTACACGTTGGTTTGTTCTTAACTCCAGTATCAACTTACGATTTCGTTGAGATTAAAACCATGCAAAATTATGCTGAAGGTAAACTTCGCCAAATTGCAGTATGGTGTCGCGAAAAAGCTTTGGTAAGTGGTGAGCTTACAACCTTACAAGGTATTGCAACTACTTTAGATTCTGAATTCAATCCTATCCAAATCCTGTATATTCCTAAAATTGCTGCAATTTCAGGATTGTCAACTACAATGGTAAGCACAGGCTTACGCAATGTTTCTGTTGTAATTGGTCAGGATGGCGATGGATTAGGGAACACACTTTTTACTGATGTTGCAAATTCAAGCGATTGGTCAGTTGGTTTAGCCGGATTAGCAATCGGAATTTTAGCATTGTCAAAAGTTCACGAATCAATTGCATGGGTAGAAGCTTTCCCTTCAGGGATATCAACTCCTGCTTTCAGTGATGGTACTCTTTACAAAAATTGTGATGCTGCAGTTATTGCTGCTTTAGATGCAAAACACTACTTATTTTTACGCACACAAGGTGGAATGAGCGGATCATGGTTTAATGATTCCTACACAATGGATTTGAACACTTCTGATTATACTTACATTGAAGCTAATCGCTCAATGGATAAAGCAATTAGAGGAATTCGCACATATTTAGTTCCTAAATTATCAGGTCCTATTTATTTAGATCCTAGCACTGGTCAGTTAAATCCTGATGATGTTGCTTACTTGGAAGTAATTGCCGGTAAACAATTAGAGGACATGCAGAAAAATAAAGAGCTATCAGGTTATAAAGTAACCATTGATCCTACACAAAATGTATTGTCAACTTCTGAAATTGAATTCGTAGTTCAAAAAGTAGGTGTTGGCGTTATGCGTTCTTTCAAAGTAACTATTAAAAATACAACTCAAATAAGCTAATTATGCCACAAAACGGATTAAGATACCCAATGATTAATGGCGTTGAGCCATCATGGTCGAATTTAGTAGTTAATATTGGAGGCAGTCCAGTAACTGGCATTACAGGAATTGATTATTCTGATGATCAGGTAATCGAAAATGTAATGGGTGCTGGTCAGGTTCCTGTATCACGCGGATATGGAAACATTGAACCAAAAGCCTCAATCACTTTGTTGAGAAGTGAAGTTGAAGTTATTCGCCAAGCATCTTCAACCGGAAGATTGCAAGATATTGCTCCATTTGAAATCATCGTTTGTTTTATGCCAATGAATGGCGGCGCAACGGTTACTCATAAATTGAGAAACTGCCAGTTTAAAAACGATGCCTTATCAATGAAACAAGGTGATTCTAAAAACGAAGTAACTTTAGATCTAGCTTGCTGGATCCAATGGATCTAATCATGGCAAAATCTAAAGAAGAAATAGCTCTTGAAAAAAGAGAAGCAGAAATTACAGCAGAATGTGAAGCGATTGCGAAAAAACACGATTTAAAGCGTGTTTTTCGCATAGCATCATATAATTTGGATGGCGAAGAATGTATTTCGTATCATAAATTGCCTTCTCGTAAAGATTGCGGAGCTGCTTTATCAATTACAAACGAAGTATTGGCTAAGGATATTCAAATCCGCAGCACATTCGTTGAAGGTGATAAAAGAGTTTTTGAAGATGACGAGTTCTTCTATTCTGCCTGTACCAAAATTGGTGAGATATTTACTGTTAGAGTAGCTGATTTAAAAAAAAATTATTAGAGTGGGCGTTGTCAGACTCCCAGAGCCAAACAGATGATAATTCGGAAGCTTCAAAAGAGGATAAAGGTGAACTCCGAAAAATTGATACATATCTTCGACTATACTTTAATATAGATCCCGATGCATTAAGTGATGACGACTGGGCAATGAGGTGGAACGAATTAAAGTGGGCTCTTGCTGAAGGACATCCATTTGTAACACCAAAAGGAAGATTGTAATGAGCGAACAAAGTGTAACATTTTCGGTATTTATTAAAGATCATCTTACTCCAGGAATGGATAAGATATCTAAAAAAGGCAATGCTACCTTCGTTACTCTTCGCAAGGATTTCGATAAATTAAGCACAGAAAGCGAACGCAGTGGTAAAACAATTGCAGGCGTTTCTAAAGAGCTCGATAAATTAAACAACCATAGGGTTCGCATCAAAGTTGATGACTCAGAACTCGACAAAGTAAGCAAGAAACTTACAACCGTACACCAAAAAGCAGTACAAACAAGCAAAGGCTCAGGAAAAGGTTCAGGCGAAGGCATGGGCGTTTTGAGTAAATTGGGCATTGCAGGCATGGCTGCTGGAGCTGCTGCCGGAGCATTTATGTATGGTGGTAAAATAATGACCGGTTGGGGCGAAGCACAAAAGGCCGATGCTCAACTATCTGCGGGGTTAAAAAGTACTGGTGGAATTTCAGGTAAGACAGTTGCCGGGATGAGTTCTCAGGCTGATGATCTTGAAAAAACAACATTGTGGGAGGCTGAAAGCACCAAGGCAGGCCAGGCAATGTTACTTACATTTACTCAAATTCGCGGCGAGGTATTCGATAGAGCTATTCCTGCAATTCAGGATATGGCTACTCGTATGGGAACTGATTTGCCAACTGCAGCTTTGCAAGTTGGTAAGGCTTTGAATGATCCAATTGGTGGAGTTACTGCTTTGCGCAGAGTTGGTGTACAGATGACTGATCAGCAAGTAAGTCAAATTAAAAACTTTGTTAAACTTGGTGAAGTAAGCAAAGCTCAGGCAATAATTCTTAAAGAACTCGAAACTGAGTTTGGTGGTTCTGCATCTGCAGCCGGTAAGGCAGGCATGGGTGGTTTAACCATTCTTAGAAATAAATTAGGACAAACCGAAGATAAAGCCGGTGAGCTTATTTACAAAGGTTTGATACCAATGGGAAGTGCCTTTGTTGATTTAGTACAGCAAACTGTAAAGTTTTCTTCAGTAAATCCTGTTACCACATTAATGCAGGAAAAGCAGTTGTTTATTGACCTTGCAAGAAGTGCTGGAGACAGTAATAAAACTCAAACACAAAGAGTCGAGATTCTAAAACAAATGAAGCAAATACAACCTGAATTCCTTGCAGGTTTGGATGCTGAGTCTGCTAGTTTAGATCAAATTAAAAACTCTTTAATTGCCAATGTAGCTGCATACGATAAGAGAATTGAGTATATGAGTAAAGAACTCACTATTCAGACTCAATTAGTAGACGCGCAAAAGGATTATTCTGATACGCTGTTATCAATGACAACCAATAGGTCAAAGTTGCAAGCAGGAAGTTTCCAATCAGAAAGTAGTAAAACATTACTTGCTGCTAAAACACTGAATGTGGTTAATAGCGTTCGTGGTATATTACCAAAATGGTTAAGCGATATTCAGGGCGGTGCTGTTTGGGATAATTTATCTGAAGGAATTCAAAAGAAAGCTGAAGGCGAACAGCGAACTGTTACTATGGCAGCAGAATATAATACGCTAATGGAAGAGGCAGGAAGGCAAGAAGTGTGGAATATGAAAAATAAAGAAGGCGTAAGAAAAACGGCTTTTAATAGTTCCTCAATTTTAGGAGTTGAAAAGAATGCTAATATGATTTATGGTAAAGCAGAAACTGCAAAGTGGAAGCAATATTACATAGATAAAGCTTTAAAAGAATACGTGGATCCTTCCGGAACAAAGCTTGGTCAGATACCCGGTAGTCCGAGTGGTTCTGTTGATGCAAAAGGTTTGAGCGAAATTGGCAAAGGTGGTGCTCCAGTAAAACAAATCAATATCTATTTAGATCAGCTTATCGGTACCAATAATAACACCTTCACAACAGGACAATCGCCTGAGAATATGAAGGATTTTATGAATAATTTTTCGGCTGCATTACAGCTCATTTTAAACGATGTAAACTACGGTAATTAATGAGCAAAATAAGATTCATATTAAACGAAATAAAATCAAAGCAAGATACTGCAGCAGCACGTATTGCTAAAAACCTATTAAACTCATCGCAGTTTGCAGCTGCAAATACTGGAGCAATAATGGTTAAGCAGGCCGTTTACGATATGGTTCTTTCTCCGGTTATGTCGTCAGGTTATTTAGATGAAGCATTATCAATAGATGGTTCAGTTACACCTTATGCATCGGGAGACAGTCGTGAGCCAGTTCGCAACCATACCATTTTAGAAACCAACGATAAAACCGTTAAGGTTGAGTTGTGGGATGTTAAAATTGATATTAGCCAGGAGAATACAATTGTTAGAACTGCAGTAAACAAGCGCAGAGGAACAATTAAAGAATTTATACAGGCACGAGATTATTCAATACAATTAACCGGTAGCTTAATTTCCGATTCTCAATATGGGTTTCCAATTGCAGAGCTGCAGCAGTTAATCGACTTGTTCAATTTTACCGAAAATATTAATATCAGTAATGTATTGGTAAACGCTTTTGGCGTGTATAAAGTGGTTATGGAAAGCTATTCGATACCTCAAAGCAGTGCAAAATACTTGAATACTATACCATTTAGTATAAAACTTATAAGCGACGAAGATGTTGATCTTTCGTTAGAACAGGAGGAGCCTAATGTTCTTGCCTAAATGCTATATCGAAATATATAATCCGGATACTAAGACAACTGTTCGATTTGATTATGTGAACGAAATTGAGGTAGTAACTTCAACACAAAACTTCACTGATACTGCAAGAGTAACTGTGCCACGCAAAGTTAAATTTGTTGGCCAGTCAATTAGCAATTTCATAAAACGCAATAATACCATTTCTATCACTACTGGTTACGATGGATATACGCAAAGAAACATATTTAAAGGCTATATCAAGAGCGTTTCAACAGGCACTCCAATAGTAATTGAATGTGAAAATGAAGCATGGAAGATAAAGCAGATAAAATTGCCTGCAAAGCATTATCCTAAATTAATGCTTAGTGCATTTATCAAAGAGTGGATGCCAAATTACGTTTGCAATGTTCCTGAAGTAAATTTTGGTGAAGTTAGGATTGCCCTGGACACTCCATTATCGAAAATATTTGATTACTTCATGAGTAATTATCCAATAAAATTCTATTTCAGAGGCGATGAGTTCTTTGGAACCTTGCCCGGAACAATGGCATTTAGAAAAGAGGATGTAAAAACCGTTAAGTTTGATATTGGCTGGAATACTACACAAGAAAATCTAACTTACACATTAGCTGATGATGTGAAGCTTCAAGTGGTTGCCAAGGCGATTACAAAAGGTAATACTAAGATTGAATATAAATGGCCTGCCGATAATGCCGATTGTGAAGTTCGTACTTTTTTAGTGCCATCAGCACAAACTGTTGGCGAACTCGAGATCTATGCCAAAGATATGGCTAAGAAATTCAAGATTGACAAAATGGAAGGCAGTTTTGTTTGGTTGGGTGAGCCATTTGTGCGTAAAGCAGATTTAGGTAAGTTATACGATGAGAATAATAAAGACCAGGACAATAAATTATTTATTGTTGATGGTGTGACATATAGTTTCGGTCAGAGTGGATATAAACAAACAATAACATTAGGAGCGCAGATCCATGAGTAAAGAAGCTGAAATATTAAAACAAATAATTGGTAACTCAGAGGGTATGCATTTGTGCACCGTTGATGCTGTTAATGGATTAATGTGTGATGTTACTCCAATTTCAGGCGAAGCACCACTTAAAAACGTACGGTTGAATTCTGATACCGAAAATGATGCTGGCATTTGTATCACTCCAAAACAAGGAAGTGTTGTTTTAGTGGTTGAAGTTACAAAGCTTGATGCTTATGTTGCCATGTTTTCTGCAATTGAAAGTATTAGCGTTAAGGTTGATGGTGATATTGTTTTTAATGGAGGTACAAATAACGGTTTGGTAATTCTTAACAGATTGAAATCCAATTTAAATGCGATAGATAACTATTTAGCAACATTAAAATCGGCAATTGCAAATGGAATTAATGCTGTTGGAATTGGAACTGCGGCAAATGGTCCAGCTGGAGCGGCAGCATTTAATGCAGTAATGGCTTCAAGTTCCATTGTATATGAAGATATGGAAAATACTAAAATAAAGCACTAATGAACGGAATATTAATAGATGAATTTGGAGACTTCTTAATATCAAATGGCTCAATTGCTATTGGTGATGTTAACGACCAGATATGTGCATTTGTGATGGTGGCTGCTCCTAATGAATTTAAGGAAGTTCCAACGCTCGGCATGAATATTAAGAGCATGCAAGGTGGTATTGTTGACCATACGTTTGTTGGCAAGGCAAAAGCACAATTGCAAACACAAAAATTAAAGGCTAAAAAATTTACAATTACAACAGAAGATATTTACGTAGAAGTATGAAATTAACTCCAACAGACCGCCAAAATATATTCGATATTGCTGCAATTGGTGCAGGAACTGCCGAGGCTGCCTATGAAATTGCCTATGCAAATGGTAAGAGCGTTTCTGCAGCTTTAGTTCCTGGTACCGAGATTACGGTTTCAGTTGTCCTAAATAAGCGGACAGTTGATTTTTACAAGCTACGTACTAATAAACCTGCCACAAGCGAGCCAACGGTTGATGGAATATTTGATGAAACATTTTCAGAAACATTTGAATAAATGAGAACAGTTACCGAAATAAAAGCAGAAATGACAACGGCTTTCATGGCCGATGCAGATGTAAAAGCAAAATATGATCCTACCAGTACCTGGACAGGAACCACGATTTTTAGCGATGTATTTGCAGCTTCATCAATTGAGTCGATATTATTTTATATCATGGCAATTTGTGCTTATGGTATTGAATTTCTATTCGGAAAACATCTAATTGAGGTAGCAGCTTTGGAAACAAAAATGCGTGTTGGCACTAAAGAATGGTGGAGGCAGCTTTGTCTTAAGTTTCAATTGGGAGATAGCTTGGTGTTTAATTCCGCTACCAATACTTATGAATATACTACCGTTGATGAAACTCACAAAATCATTAAATACGTTGATATACGAGAAACAACATCGGGCTTGGTGATGTTGATCAACGAAGCTGATGGTGATGGTAAACCGGTACAAATGTCGACAACTGATTTAACCAATAGAAATGCATTTGAAGCTTATATTCGGAAGGTAAAAGTGGCAGGAATACCTTTAATATGGAATAGTTATAATGCTGATAAGGTCACGATATTATTAAAGGTGATTTACGATCCATTGATTGTTAATGCATCAGGAGAATTGATTTCCACCGGTGTTAAAACAGTTGATTTGGCCATTGAAAACTACCTGAAAAATATACCATACGGCTCAGGAACCATGAATAAAACACAGATAATTGATGCAATTCAATCAGCTGAAGGCGTAATTGATGTTTATCCTGAAGGCTCTAACTGGTTACAAGTTAGCACTGATTATACTCCAGCATATACTGCAGTATTAACTCAAAATATTAATGCTTATGGAGGCAGTTTTGCATTGGATGTATTAACAATAACATATGCAAGCAATGTATAATGTAAATCTAACAACTATAATTGATTGGTTATTGCCCTCATTTTTGAAGGGACCAACAATTGTTGCTTTTTTGAGAGCTGCAGTATTGCCACTTCAAAATTTGCATTTTAGCCTGGACGCATTTCGCACTCAAAAACATTACGAATTGAGCATAACATCGCAAGTAATTTGGCTCGAGAAAATGCTCAACAAATTATATGATCCAATAAACGAGGATATTTATATTGTTGATGTTGGAGCTAGTAATCAAGTGAATATTTATTTTGATTCGGAAGTTAAAAGGCCTCCAATTTTATTTTTTGCTTCAGAAACCGCAACTGAAGAAACTGTTATTTATTTCAATTCGGAAAGCGTGAATGAGTTCAATTTTACGGTAATGGTTCCAGCTGCATTATATTCAACATTGGTGGTAAATAATAATTCCTTGTTAAGTAATATGAAGATAAATATCAATAAATATAAAATATTTGGAACAGTTTACATAATAAAATCATACTAAAATGAATAGATTTAGAATAAAAACAGATTTGGGCATTGAGGCTCATGGCGGACTTAAAATAAAACTCAATGATTTTTGCTGGATTGATGAGTCGGTTCGCGAGGTTCTTTATGGTATCATTTCAGCATTTGGAGTTCTGCCAGCTGATAGTTTTAAATTATCAGGATGCGTTGTTACAATAACTTCTCCTGATAACTATGCTTGCACAGCAGGTTATGTTTGCCACAAAGGAGAAGTATATAAAGTAGATGCCCATACTTTTGCTGCAGTTGGGATTTCTGGTGACCCTATTGCATTTTTAGATATTGATATTACCAATGATGCAAATGGATATAGAGCATTTGACGACATGACCATGCATGACACCTACGAGATTAGGAAAATGAAGTTGGCATGTTTAGATGATTTAAATCCAGCAATTGCAGATAAAATGGCTATTACTGCACCCTATTTGGATGAAGTAATTATAAATAAAATAGCTGCCAAAGATTCAGGATGGCAAAATGTTGTTTTTGAGGGCGATTGGTTTAATTCAGGCGGAACTTACGCCACTTGCCAATATAAAAAGGATGCATTTGGAGTGGTAACCTTAAGAGGATTTGCTGAAGTAACTACACCTGCAGCTGGTACGATTTTTACTTTGCCGGTTGGTTTTGCTCCAAATAAGGATGAAATGTTTGTATTTGCCTCAACTGGTGATCCTGGGTTTTTAAAAGTTTCAGCTGATGGCACTGTTTCGGTATTCAGTGGTCCTCAAAATTATGTAAGCTTATCAGGTATTAATTTTAAAACAGTATAGTTATGAGCGCAATAAGCGATTTACAGGATAAGATAGCTTTATTAAAGGCAGAGACAGCAAAAGGAGCTATAACAGCTGATAGGCTTGGAATAATATTAGATGATACAGTTGCAATTTTAAATGGTGCATGGCTTTTAGCAAATTATGCATATGGATTAGCTGCAATAGAACCAGTTGGAAAAGCATTAACGGGTAGTTATGATTTAGTTGAAGGTGATCGTTATTTATGTATAAATGGAGGTGAATCAAATAGAACCCTTAATCTAGTCTCGGCGGCTTTAACTCCAGGGATTACATTTACTGTGGTGAATTGTGGTTCAACGAATAATTTATCCTTTCATGCAGGAAGCGCTTATCCAATTAATGGCATGGTTGATCATGATTATGATATATTACCAAGAACGTCTGCAACTATAATGCTTATGAGGGACTCATTTGGCCAACCTGGTTGGTGGGTTATTAAATAAAAAAACCTCCGGGTTTATTTAAAAAAAGTCGTCTCTTACTTTATTCTAAAACAGCCTTACGGCACCGGAGGTAACACCTTCAGTCGTAACGCTGTTTTTTAATGTGAGTAAGAGACACACAAAAGTACTAATTTTAAATTAACCTAGATGAAAAAAAGTAAATTAAAACCACCTTTAACCTATTATGGTGGTAAGCAATTAATGTTGAAGAATCTATTACCAATTCTTCCAAGTCACACAATTTATAATGAGCCATTCTTTGGAGGTGGAGCGTTATTTTTCGCCAAGGAGCCGAGTAAAATCGAGTTTATAAATGATGTATCAGGCGAAATCGTCAACTTTTACAAAGTAATCAAAAAAGACTTTGAGAACCTAAAGGTTGAAGTTGATTGTACGCTTCATTCAGAGTTTCAACATAAAGAAGCCAGAGAGATTTATTTGAGGCATACTGATGCCACAGAAGTATTAAGAGCCTGGGCGGTATTTGTGTTGAGTCATCAATCCATGTTTGCCTGTTTAACCAATACGTGGAAGGTGTCAAAGGAGCGAAATATAGCCAATCAGTTTGCTAATAAGAAGCAGATGTTTAATGATATTTATGTTAAGCGGCTCGAAAGTACATCAATCTTCTGTCGTGATGCCATTCGAGTAATTAAGGCCACTGATAGCGGTGATACGTTTCATTATATTGATCCACCATATATCAATACCGATTTGGGCCATTATAAAGGCTACACTGAGCAGAACTTTATTGATCTGCTGGACACATTGAAAGAAGTAAAAGGAAAGTTTCTGTTGAGCTCTTTTCCAACCGATATTTTGACCAAATATGTCAAAAAAACAGGGTGGTTAACGTTTGAATTGGATCTTACCAAGAGCTCAGGCTTTGGATCACATAAAACAGAGGTGTTAACGATGAACTTTCAACCAACAGAAGAGCAACTTAAGGAAGCGTTTATTATCTGATCATTCAATAGGCTGTCTTAACTGATGGCCTATTTTTTATTTAAATGGTGTTGCAAGTGTGTTTAAATTTGTACATTTGGTTTTAAAAACGTGTACTTTTGATTTTCGTGATTATAATTTAATATTTTTTATGAAATATGGAAATTCTGTTGCAGATTTGATTTTTGTTTTTATTTTATTGTTTTGTCTTCGGCACGCGTTGCAAACGGGCGCTTGCTTGTGTTTAGTGCTTTTGTTTGTTGCACTCGTTACAAACGAGCGCCA
>CAIVPY010000246.1 GCA_903907885.1 uncultured Bacteroidota bacterium | reverse complement strand
TAAGGCACAAGAGTATTAGCTATTAATTTTAAGCAAGGAATATCAACATGAAAGGGATTGGATAATAATCTAAATGCTGAATTGTAGGATGTAATATTTTCTTAGCAATAATGATTAGGCTACATCTAACTTTATACTTATATAATATTTTAATAGATGTTAGTTAAATATGAAAGATTCATCTTGTATTTAATGAAAGCTGTTATGATGTATAACAGATATCCATATAGTATGATTTGTCAACTTATCTATCATTATTGAAGCTTTTGTAAGAAATTTATTTTATGATAATTTGTATATTAAATGCTGGATTTAATATATGAGGAGTAATGTTTTTATAGTATTGAAAATAATATTAGACAAATCTATTGGTTACATATATATTATTTGTCAATTGTGTGTTTCATGATTTAATGTTTTCTATTTCATACTAGATTTATTTTATAGAATAACAAACAAGCCATTAAGTATTTTATCGAAACATTATTAATAATTACATTTCGCTTTTCTATATTGTATTATAACTTTTATAATTGATTATTTGGCAATTGAATGCTTTAGTAGATTTTATTCTCTTGTCGTTGACGATATCATTTATCTTTGTAAGCTTTATTTGTTCATTATATGGGTTGTGTTATATTGAAAAATATTGTGGTTCTTTGAATTTTGAACAATTCAAAAGCTGAAACAAGTGAAAATTGTTTTGAAGAAAAGAAATCTATTAAATTTAAAATTATGCCAGAACTACCAGAATGTCCAAAATGCAAATCACCTTACACCTATGAAATGGATCACTTGCTAGTTTGCCCTGAATGTGCTCATGAGTGGAGCAATGATATTGCCAATGTATCTGAAATTACTGATGATAATCTTGTAGTGAAAGATAGTAATGGTAATATTTTGCAGAATGGAGATTCTGTTATTATTGTCAAAGATTTACCTGTTAAAGGTTTTTCAAAAAATATAAAAACGGGTACTAAAGTGAAAAATATTCGATTGGTTGATGGAGACCATAATATTGATTGCAAAGTAGAGGGATTTGGAGCTATGGCTTTAAAATCAATTTTTGTTAAAAAAGCTTAGAAAGTCTCATTATTTTAAGAACATTTCTGCAAGTATTTTTTATAATATTGTCATCATTTTTGTCACTATTGTAATATCTATTGAATTCGAGGTTTTTATAATTACATATTATTATCACTCCACATATCCATAAACACTTATCAGTTTAAAGATAGAATCGTTTACAATGCGAATGTTTCTCAAATCGGACATGCTTTTAAAATTACCATGCTGTAATCTGTAATTGATAATGGCTTGTGATAATTTGAATTTGTAGTATGGATGTTGTTTTAATGTTTCTAAGTCAACATTATTCAAGTTCAGTCGTTTAGCCTTGCTTTGATCTATTCTTATTTTATCCTGCAAGTCATACAGAATATCTTCGTCAAAACCCCAAATCTCTGTTAGTTGGTTTAGGTTCAAGAAGCCACCAAGTTTGATACGATAATTTATTATTTTACTAGCCAAACTTGGACCAATGCGATAAAGCCCTACCAATGTTTCAGAGTCAGCTGAGTTAATTTCAACCACTTCAATTACTTTTTTTCTTTTGTAAAATGAGTCAAGCCTTGAATCCTGTGATTCTTTGGGCTTGTTTTTGTTTTTGATTTCGACTAAAGGCAATATTTTTTCAAGCAATGCTTTGTCAACTCCATATAGCTTTGATAAATCATCTGATTTCTTAAAAAGGCCACCTTTTGATTGGTAGTTTCGGATGGTTTTTATGTTTTTTTCGTTAAATCCTAATGCGGTTAATTCATTATTTTTTGCAGTATTTGGATCGAAGGAAATGCTACTCTTAAGACTTATTTCATCTTGCGTTTCTGTTGGGTTGTTCACTTCAAAAAAGCTTGTTTCATTTTGCTTCAATTCGGTGATTTTTAAATCCAATTTCCCAATTGAAAAAAATTTAAAATACAGTTGAGGTAAGGCAATAAAAATAATGATAAGAATAATCAATGCTATGATTGATTTTCTTTCGCTATTATTAAAATAAAAATAGGTTTTTACTATTTTTTCAATCTTGCGGTTCATCGCGCTTTTTTCTTGGTGGATTTATTTTAGGGTTTTTTATAAAAAAATAATACATAGCCACTGCTGCTATTGCCCAAAAAAATGCCGAAGATGCAAACCAAAACCAAAAGCTAGGTTGTTGTTGTTCCATTTTTTTTATAATTATTCGGTGCAAAAGTGCAAAATAATTACCATATCCACCTATGTGATTTTAAATTGATTTTATAACAGATTTCAATTGCTCGTTCATTAGTTTTAAACCTTCCTCAAAACTATGAGGATGATAGTCTAAGTCATTAATTGCTTTGCCTAAAATAAATCCTGTGATAGGAGGTCGTTTGGCTGGTTGTTTAATTCCTTCGCTACTCGATATGTTCAATAAAGATTTGTCCAATTTCCAATAGTCAGCTACTCTGTATACAAGGTCGAACACACTCATATAATCCTTGCCGCTAATGTTGTATATGCCTTTGGCTTTTTTCTCAGCTATGAGTGCACAGCCTTGTGCTAGGTCTTCTGCAAGTGTAGGTGTACGAAATTGGTCGCCAACCACATTAAGACTTTTACCTTGTTCTAAATTGTTTTTTGCCCAAAGCACGATATTGCTTCTGCTCATATCTTGTACAATGCCATATACCAAAACAGTGCGAACAATTGCCCAACTGGTACTATTTTCCATTATCAATATTTCGGCAAGGTGTTTTGAACGACCATAATAACTCAAAGGATTTGGTTTTTCATTTTCGGTTAAAGGGCCATGAGTGCCGTCAAAAATAAAGTCGGTTGACAAGTGAACAAAATGAGCATTAATGTTATTACATTCATTTACTAAATATTTTACAGCATCTACATTTAGCTTGTCGCAGGCTTCTTGTTCAGTCTCGCAGGCATCTACATTGGTCATGGCTGCTGTATTTATAACTACATCAGGCTTGTAATATTGCATTACATTTTTCACTTCTTCCCAATTGCATATATCTAAACTTTTATAGGTATATCCATTTTTAGCTGGGTATCGGTCAACCCCTTTGGCTGTTGCTATCAACTCTATATTTGATTTGGTTTTATATAAATCTGTTAGTTTATGACCTAAAAGGCCATTGCTGCCTGTAACAAGAATTTTCATGCTTCAATAATAAAATGAATTAATCGAGAATGGAAATAAAACTTAGCAATCACTTATCTTCGCCCACTTAAAAATTCGATATTACGAATATAAGACAGCCGTCAATGTGAGGAACGAAACCATCTGTTTAGATTGCTTTGCTTTGCTCGCAATGACGAAAAAATATATTTATCATGATACAAGATTTATTAATAACACATATAGCTTCGGCATTTAAAAGCATCTATCAAGCGGATATAGATTCTAAACTAATTGTGTTGGAAAGCACTAAACCCGATTTTGTGGGTGATTATACTTTTGTGGTTTTTGCATATCTAAAAACATCTAAGAAAAACCCTGAGCAAACAGCCAACGATATTGGAAATTACTTGCTTGAAAACCTAAATGAAATTAGTTCTTTCAATGTTATCAAAGGCTTTTTAAATTTGGTTGTTTCTGATGCCTATTGGTTAAATTTTCTTAAACAGAATTATAACAATACACAATATGCTTTAGGGGCTAAAACCAATCAAAAAATATTGGTAGAATATTCATCGCCAAATACAAATAAACCTTTGCATTTGGGTCATGTAAGAAACAACCTTTTAGGGTTTTCTGTGGCTGAAATTTTAAAAGCAAACGGTCATGAAGTTTATACTTGCAACCTTGTTAACGACAGGGGCATTCATATTTGCAAAAGTATGTTGGCATGGATGCAACAAGGTAAAGGCGAAACACCCGAATCATCAGGAATGAAAGGCGACCACTTAGTGGGCAAATATTATGTGGCTTTCGACAAGCAATATAAAGAAGAAATAAAAGCATTGATAGCCGAAGGCAAAAGCGAAGAGTTTGCTGAAAAGAATGCAGCCTCTATTTTAGCTGCACAAACCTTATTGCAAAAATGGGAAGCTGGAGACGAAGAAACAGTAAGAATTTGGCGCATGATGAATGGCTGGGTGTATGCAGGTTTTGATGTTACCTATAAAAAAATGGGTGTTAGTTTTGATAAATATTATTACGAAAGCAATACCTATTTATTAGGAAAAGAAATAGTGCAAGAAGGGTTAGATAAAGAAGTATTTTATAAAAAAGATGATGGCTCTGTTTGGATTGATTTAACAGCCGATGGACTCGACCATAAACTGTTGTTGCGTGGTGATGGCACTTCGGTTTATATTACACAAGACATTGGAACAGCTGAATTAAAATACAATGACTTTGCTTGTGAGCGCAGCATTTATGTGGTAGGCAACGAGCAAGATTATCATTTTAAAGTGCTGCAACTTATTTGCAAAAAACTTAATAAAAGTTATGCCGATGGTATCTTTCATTTAAGTTATGGAATGGTTGAATTGCCTCATGGTAAAATGAAGAGCCGTGAAGGAACAGTGGTAGATGCCGATGATTTAATAGATGGCATGTTGCAAACTGCCGAAGACACCACCAAAGCATTAGG
>CAIVPY010000245.1 GCA_903907885.1 uncultured Bacteroidota bacterium | reverse complement strand
TGTAAATCCAATTAAAATAATAATAATAAAAGCCGGACTACCGGCTTTTTCTTTTAAAAATCATCATGTTAAGCCACAAACAATTATTTTTAGCCCATCAGGCACAAACAACACATTTTCCGCTCATGCTTGAAATAGTGAAGGCGCAGGGTAATTACCTCTATGATGTGGATGGTAAAAAGTATCTTGACCTTATTTCGGGTATTAGCGTAAGTAGCTTGGGACATGGAAACCAAAAGGTGAAAAACGCCATAAAAACCCAAGTAGATGCCTATATGCACCTGATGGTTTATGGCGAGTACGTGCAACACCCACAGGTAATACTTACCCAAAAGCTTTGTTCTTTGTTGCCAGCTAATTTAGATTCAGTATACCTTGTAAATTCAGGTGCTGAGGCTGTTGATGCAGCTATGAAATTGGCTAAAAGGGTAACTGGAAAATCGGAAATTATTGCTTGCAGAAACGCCTACCACGGAAGCACACATGCTTCATTAAGCCTAAATAGCAGTGAATACTACAAAAATGCATTCAGACCATTGCTACCAGGTATTAAGTTTATAGATTACAATTGTATCGAATCTTTGTCAGAAATAACAGATACAACAGCAGCCGTGATTGTAGAAGTAGTGCAAGGCGAAGCTGGTTATATAGCTGGAAATATAGACTTTTTGAGAGCCATTAGACAAAAATGTAATGAGTATGGTACACTTTTGATTTTTGATGAGATTCAAACAGGAATGGGTAAAACAGGCAAAATGTTTGCCTTTGAACACCACTCAATAATTCCAGACATTCTATTACTGGGTAAAGCTTTGGGAGCAGGTATGCCAATTGGTGCATTTGTTACTTCAAGAAGCAACATGATGTTGTTGGCAGATAACCCCATTTTAGGGCATATTACCACTTTTGGTGGGCACCCTGTGGTAGCAGCAGCCGCTTTAGCGGGAATAGAAGAACTACTTGACAATAATTGGATGGATGAAGTAGAAAGAAAGGAAGCAATTTTCAGACAAAGATTGATTCACCCAAATATTATTGAAGTGAGCGGAAAAGGCCTAATGTTGGGTGTTCAATTGCATAGTTTTGAGCAAAATTTGCGTGTAATTCAAGCTTGTATTAACGAAGGATTGATAACAGATTGGTTTCTGTTTGCCAACAACAAAATACGAATTGCCCCACCTTTAACCATTACCGAAACCGAAATCCATTGGGCTTGCGATGTTATTTTAAGAAACCTGTAGTTCCATACTTTGATTTCATTAATTGTACAAAAGGCGAATTTTGCTACATTTGAAATATACAGCAGATGGTGTCGTTATACTAAATCCTATTCATGAATACATACGAAAATAAAATATGGTGGAAACGTTTTTTCTTTATGGCTGCCTTGCTAATAGGGGTATTCTCTCTATGGTACACCAATACCCTAGTGAAAGTATTGGCAAGTGAAGAGGATAAAAAAATAAAATTGTGGGCAAACGCCACTCGATTGCTTATTAAAGGAGAAGGTGATATTAATTTTTTACTTGATATTGCAAAGGACAATACCACCATTCCTATTATATTGATTGATGATAAGGGTAATATTAATGCTACTAAAAACCTTGATTCAACACATGTGAGCGATACTAGTTATTTGATGGAGCAGCTCGAAATAATGAAAGAGCAACACGAGCCTATCAAAATTCCTTATGACGAAACTAACAAACGATATAATTACCTTTATTATAAAAACTCGTTTATTCTTTCTCAGCTCAAATCCTATCCCATTATTCAGTTAGCATTGATTGCTTTCTTTGCCTTGCTTTCTTATTTCACCCTTTCGGCATCACGAAGGGCCGAGCAAAACCAAGTGTGGGTGGGGATGAGCAAAGAAACAGCCCACCAATTGGGCACTCCCATTTCATCTTTAAAAGAATGGATAAACCTATTACGAGAGACGGAAAAGGAAAATCAAGAAGAACTTTTGGTGGAGTTAGATAATGATGTGAGGCGATTGGAACTTATTACCGAGCGATTCTCGAAGATTGGTTCTGATCCAGTGTTGAAACCAGAAAACCTTGATTTGGTGATTGAAAATTCTTTACAATATTTAAACGCTCGTACTTCAAGCAAAGTTGACCTAAGTGTTAGTATTTTAAAACCCGGAAACTGGGCCAATATCAACATTCCCTTGTTTGATTGGGTTATTGAGAACATTTGCAAAAATGCCATTGATGCTATGGAAGGCAAAGGCAAAATTGTGGTGCAACTTAACCACGATGAAAAGCACGTGTATATTGATATTACGGATAATGGCAAGGGCATACCAAAATCCAAGTTTAATACAGTTTTCAAGCCAGGCTTTACAACCAAAAAACGAGGCTGGGGATTAGGTCTATCCTTAGTAAAACGGATTGTTGAATCATACCACAATGGCAGTATTTATGTGCGTCACTCCGAGTTAGGAAAAGGCACTACATTTAGAATTGTGCTTCAAGTGCAATAGATTTGCTGTCAAATAAAATAATTTGCCACGCATACTAGCCATAGATTACGGTACCAAAAGAGTTGGTTTGGCCGTTACCGATCCATTACAAATAATAGCTACATCTTTAGCAACCGTGCGTGCTCACGATATAATCGTGTATTTGAAAAACTACCTGCAAACCGAAAGTGTTGAATGTTTTGTTGTAGGAAAACCAATGAAATTAGATGGTAGCGACTCTCAGTCTGCGGTGCATGTCGAAAAATTTATATCTTTGCTCACCAAAAATTTTCCTGAGATTAAGATTGAAAGAATAGACGAGCGCTACACTTCAACCATTGCCACTAGGGCTATGCTCGAAATGGGTTTGAAGAAAAAGGATCGTCAGAAGAAAGAAAATGTGGACCAGCTAAGTGCTGTTCTAATTCTTCAATCTTATATGGAAAGGGCTTGATATTTTTGATAACATTAAAATGATATTACCTATAGTTGCTTACGGAGATGCGGTTTTAAGAAAAATAACCGAGAAGATTTCACCTGAATACCCAAATCTAAAAGACGTCATACAAAATATGTGGGATACCATGTACAATGCGCATGGAGTTGGCTTGGCTGCACCTCAAATTGGCAAAGCTATCAATTTATTTATTGTAGATACTACCCCTTTTGAAGATGAGAAATACCCTGATTTTGTTAGGGTATTTATTAATCCAGAGATAATTGAAGAGTGGGGCGATGAGTGGGAGTTTGAAGAAGGTTGTTTGAGTATTCCTAATGTACGAGAAAACGTGTCGAGGCCTTCAAATCTTAGAATAAAATACCAAGACGAAAATTTCGATTGGCACGAGGAGGAATATGATGGCATGGCAGCACGAGTAATTCAGCACGAGTACGATCATTGCCAAGGCATTTTGTTTGTTGATTACCTATCAGGTTTAAAGAAACAACTTATTAGAAACAAGCTGAGCAACATCTCTAAAGGTGGTGCAAGGGTGGATTATAAAATGCGTTTGCCGAGAAATTGAAGTATAGTAAACAGTGAGCAGTGATTGGCTGCTGGAATCTAGCTGTTTACTGTTGCAGCTATTAATTTGCTATTGGGAATTTCTTCTCAACATTTCTTTCCCCTCTTTTAGTCGGGTTTTTCAGCCCGATCTCACGGAAATATTTTTCCAAAATTTGGAGAAATTATGGGGTGTTAATTTGCCTTTTTTTGGTGATATTTGGTCTAATCGTTCAAATAAACTTCTACAACTAACTTTAGCCAATTTCCTTCCCAATCTTTGCTTATCAGTTTAGCCGAAAATTTCTTTCCTGCATCCATTAAATTGGCTATTACTTCATTTTTTTCTTTAGGTACATATCCAATTTTGTTTTTTATGAAAGACATTTCTATTGCCTTTTCATCAAACTTATTGTCATTTTCTCTTTTCAAATCAAATACACAACCCACAATCATTTCAGGTTCAAGTTCTTTTAGTTTTTGAAAAGAAGTACCCGCAACCAAACAAGATAATGCAAGCATTTCTCGTCTAAAAACATCTAGCGTGGTATTGTTTTCATGTAATAATTTTAATAAGCCTGGAGAGCTTTTTATTATAGAGGTGTTTGTATTATCATTCATAAAGTTCTATTAGCATTTTATACTCCGATTCTAATTCAAATTCATATTCCTTTAAGCTGAGTAAATCTTTATTGGTTTTATCGTTTTCGTTTTTTACCCATTCTTCATCTTTTATTTCATTTTCGATAGTGAACGGAAAAGTACCTTTAATTTCATCAATCTCATTTTGGAGAACTTTGCAGCCCTCTTTTATACTTTCAATTACGAGACTAATTTCTGCTTCAGTATATTCCTTTTCTGTACCTCTTATTTCTTTTTCATATACCAATGAAATAGCTTTTAATTTATCAATATCGCCAAAATTATAGGCATCTAAAACCATTTGCCAAATATCTTGCTGCTCTTTGGTTAGATTTGGGTTTACATCTGGGTGCAGCTCTTTAGCCAAACTCCTAAAAATGTTTCTTAGATCACTGCTGCGCTGTGGTGAGTCTAAATTGGCTAATAATTTCTTGCCAACTAATACCTTGTTTGATTCTATCATTATTTGTTCTTGCACATTGGCAAGTTCAATAGCAATAGTCAATTCAATTTCGGCAAAATCTATTTTTTGATTGGTATTTATGGCACTTCTGACTAGCTCTAACTTTCGCTTTAGTGCTTTAATTGACAATTGAAGTTTTAGTAACTCAATTTTATGAATACCTACTCGAGTATTATACAATGCCTCTAATTGCGGTTTACCCCAATTTAATAGCACATCCTTATCATTCAATAGGGCTACATAACCAATTTTAAGCACTTCAAGCTGCTCTTTTAAAATATCCAATACACTTTGCTCCATGTCTTTTCAATTTATTTCAATTCCTTTTTTTCAAAATCCCAATAAAAACCAGCATCGTTTAATGATTTGTGGTATTTAGTCAATTCCGTTTTTTGTATGGTACTATTCTCTATTTTGGCCAAAGGAACTATAAATAGCTCATTGGGATTTTCTGGTTCGCCACCTATGCCTATAACTATATAAACAGGAATGTTAAGCGATTGAGAATACTTTTTATAATTTGTTATTTGATAATGCTTGGCCCATTCTATTGTTCCTTGGTAATAATTTTTTCGCCATTTACATTCAATGGCAAACTTGTCGGAAATGCCTTTAGAATTCAGTTTAAACAATACTTCCAAATCAGGAAAATGATTAGAAACCGCATAAGTGCCATCTATGTATTTATCTCCACGCCACTCTTGAATGGTAAAGTATTTTTTATCAAAATGTTTTACAACAAATTTCTCGAAACTATCGCCTTTTAACTTATTTGTATCATTTTCATGTGCTGTATTCCTTTCAAGTTTTGGCTCATTTTCATTGTTCAATCTCTCTCTGTTAGGTTTGCTTGATTTGAAAACAATTGACAAACCCCAAATGAAAAAAACTAATCCAATAGCTATTAGTATATATCCCATGTTTTTACTCATTACAATTCAATTTTATCAATTTCTTTCATTAGCCTATCCGTTTCGCTTAAGGCTACAATTATTTTTTGGTAGTGCTGGATATCTTCAAAATCTAGTATTCTGCCTTTGCGGTCTTTAAGCCATTTTTGTGCAGGCTGATAGCCTCCTATATAGAAATCCCAAGCCACTTCGGGCACATTGTCAAAATATTGGGTGTCGTTTATATATACCCTGCCCAAGTTATTTGCAATTTCATATTGAACACTTGGTTCGTGAAGCAACATATCTTCATTGCTTTTTAAATGCGGTTGAGGAAAAGAAATATCATCTTTGTTATTTGAGTTGGTTTCTGAACTATCTATAACCTTCGATTTACTCTTTGTTTGAGCTAAAGGTTTATCCGAAACAAAAGTAATTTTAGCTACCTCGTTAGTTCCATCTATTGGATATTGGGTAATGTAGCTTTCAACTACCGCACTTTCCAATAAATGTATTTGTCGAATTTCTCCACCTAATTTTACCAATTGCCAAAAGGTTTCTTTGTCTTTCGGATATGGCACTCTAGGGAAATCAATTTTTAAAAACTCTTTGTATTTTTCTCTGTAACTTGGGCTATGCAAAACAGCATAAATATAATCTAGTATATCAATAGGTGCGAATGTATCTTTGGTTGATTCTTTCTCTGAAGTATAGGTTAAACCCAATTTCTTTTCTATAAGCTTTACTATTTTTAAATCAAGATTTGAGGTTCGTTCAGTTTTTGCATCAAGGGTTTGTTGGGCATTGGCTGAGGGATAGAGGTATAGTGGGAAAACTTGACAACCTTCTTTTGTTTTATTTGAAATAAAGCATTGGTCTGAAATTATGTTTGAAACAAATATGTGATTAAAATTA
>CAIVPY010000244.1 GCA_903907885.1 uncultured Bacteroidota bacterium | reverse complement strand
ATCTGAAAACTGCCTTATCCATTACAGCGGTATATTCAGCAATGTGAGATAAACTTTCACAAATCAAAGAAAAGTTCACTTTTTCAACTTTTTTGCCAGTAATCTTACACATCCGTTCAATGGCTTTTTTGCTATCAAGCCTGCAGCCCATGGCGTAAATGGTATCAGTAGGGAAAATAATCACCCCATCTTTATTTAATAGGTCGATTACTTTTTTCAAATCTCTCGGATTGGGATTTTTTGTATGAAGTTCAACTATCATTATTTAACCCTATTTAATTTTGTGCTTTTGGCTACATTGGTATCTACACTTATCATAGCTGGCTTTTGAAGAGAATCAACCACGGCTTTATTTAGCTTCAAATTTTCTATATTCAAATTTTCGAGCACATTCACGTATATGCTATCCATTTCAACAGGGTTATTTAAATAATACTGATAGCTATTGTTAAAGTCATTTTTCTCAACGCCATATTTTCTGTATATAAAATCATAGAAATCGGTGGACATTTTTTTTGCAGAGTCTGCCGCTAAACCTCTTTGGTTAACAAGTGCATCTACCATGTGTAACTCCCCTAATATTAGCTCCATTTGTTTGGTTGGTACCAGATTTTTTGGCTTCTCAGCAGTGTTTTTTTTTCCGTCTTGGCAGCATAGATTTAGAATAAAAACCATAGCCAAAATAAGTGTCTGAAATATTTTGTTATTATTCAACATAAGCATTTTAATTTCGCAAAGTATGATAGCTGCAAATATTGATAAAATAAAGCAACAAATAGGCATGGGTGTGCAACTTATTGCTGTGAGCAAAACCAAGCCAGTGGAAATGTTGATGGAGGCCTATCAAGCGGGGCAAAGAGCCTTTGGCGAAAACAAAGTGCAAGAAATGCTTGCCAAACAAATCGAAATGCCTTCAGATGTGCAATGGCATTTGATTGGGCACTTGCAAAGCAATAAGGTAAAACAGATTGCACCTTTTGTTCATTTAATTCATTCGGTGGATGGTATTAAACTGCTAGAAGTGATAAACAAAGAAGCTCAAAAAAACAACCGCGTCATCAATTGTTTGTTACAGATATACATTGCTGATGAAGATACAAAATTTGGTTTATCTGAAGCCGAAACCGAAGGAATGATTCATAGTGTAGGTTTTGCTCAATTGGCTAATATTAAAATAGTGGGATTGATGGGGATGGCAACAAACACCAATGATGAAAGCAAAATACTAGCGGAATTCAAAAGTCTAAAAACTTTTTACGACAAATTAAAACCCCACCAAGCTGCCAACTTTGATTTGACCACACTCAGTATGGGAATGAGCAGCGACTATATGCTTGCCGTTAAAGCAGGCAGCAATATGGTTAGAGTAGGTAGTTTGGTATTTGGAACATGGTAATTTCGTTAATTCTTAATTTTATTTGTCAAATAGCCCAAAACATCTCAATTTTGACAACATTTAATTTTTTATGAAAATAGAACAATTGTACACAAACTGTCTAGCACAAGCAGCTTATTATATAGAGTCGGATGGAGAAGTAGCCATTATAGATCCACTACGCGATTACCAAATGTATATCAACAAAGCGACAGCAGATGGGGCAACTATAAAATATATTTTTGAAACACATTTTCATGCAGATTTTGTTAGCGGGCATATTGATTTATCTAAGAAAACAGGTGCGAAAATTGTTTACGGTCCCACTACCCAAACACCTTATTCGGTGCATGTGGCTGAGGATGGCGAAGTTTTGACATTGGGAAAAATAAAAATAAAAGTGCTTCACACACCTGGGCATACACCCGAAAGTTCATCTTTTTTATTGATTGACGAAAATGAAAAAGACCATTGCGTGTTTACGGGAGATACACTGTTTGTGGGTGATGTTGGTCGTCCCGATTTGCTTGATGGTATTATATCGAAAGAAGAATTAGCGGGTACTCTATTTCACTCGCTAAAAAAACTGACAGCATTGGCTGATGATGTGATAATGTATCCTGCACATGGTGCGGGAAGTGCTTGCGGTAAAAACATTGGCAAGGAAACGTACAGCACCATAGGTGAGCAAAAGAAAAACAACTATGCTCTTCAACTAATGACTGAAGTTGAATTTATAAAAGTAGTTACAGATGGCATTCCACCTGCTCCTGCTTATTTTTTTAAAGATGCCAAACTGAACAAAAATGGTTATTTGAGTTTTGAAGAAATAATAGAAAAAGGCTCGAAAGCATTAAGTGTGGCAGAGTTTGATGAAGAAATAAAAAAAGGTGCAAGCATTATTGACACCCGCTTGCCCGATAATTTTGAATTGGGTTTCATTCAGGGATCCATTAATTTTGGATTGAATGGTCAATACGCCATTTGGGCTGCTACCATGCTTGACATCCATACCCCTATTCTTTTAGTTGCCAAGCCCGGAACAGAGCAAGAGTCACTTGAGCGGTTAACAAGAGTTGGGTTTGATAATTTTCTTGGTTTTTTAAAAGGCGGATTTGAGGCATGGGTTGAGGCTGACAAAAAGTATGATATGATCATTTCTATTTCGGCTGAAGAGCTAGCATTGGACTCAAAACATAACCCTAAAGCTAAAATTGTGGATGTTAGAAAACCATCAGAATATAAAACAGCCCATTTGAAGGTGGCCGAAAATATTTCATTAGCCGAATTGCCTCAACAACTTGAAAGCCTTGATAAAGCAGGAGAATATTTGGTGCATTGTGCAGGCGGTTATCGCAGTATGGTGGCAGCCAGCTTTATGAAATCAAAAGGAATCCGAAATGTGAAAAATGTGTGGGGTGGCTTCGAGATGATTAAAAAAGAAGAAGTGGATTTGGTTGAAGCTAAGTCTTAAACAGTTATCTCGAAGTAAATAGTAATGCAATTTATTAGGACTAAATATAATATCCTAAAACCTTATTGTTTACTTTCATATTATTATTTTCTTTGTCATTGCGAATTATTAAAAAATATTTAACCAATAATAACTATGTACACAATTAAATTTGGAACAGATGGATGGCGTGGAATCATTGCCGATGAGTTTACAGTAGAAAATGTAAAACGTGTGGCACAAGGCACAGCCGAATATATTAAAAACAAACATGCTGATAATTTAAGCATTGTGTTAGGCCACGATTGCCGCTTTGCGGGAGAGTTGTTTGCCGAAACCACAGCTAAGGTAATGTGTGCCAATGGTATTAAAGTGATACTTGCCAAAAACTTTGTTAGTACACCCATGGTTAGTTTAGGGGCAGTTAAACATAAAGCAGCATTAGGTGTAATTTTAACAGCTAGTCATAACCCAGCTTCATACAATGGTTATAAACTAAAGGCACACTATGGAGGCCCTTCAAGCCCTGCAACTATTGATGAAGTTGAAAAAGCTATTCCAGAAACATTTACTACAAATCTGAAATCAATTGATGAGTTGGTAAACGAAGGAATGATTAGCTATGCAGATTTAGAAACACTTTATATTGATGAAGTGAAAAAAGGTTTTGACTTGAAAACCATAAAAGAATGTGGAATGAAATGGGGATATGATGCCATGTATGGTGCAGGACAAAATGTAATGAGAAATTTATTTCCTGAAATAACTTTATTGCATTGTAGCTATAACCCAAGTTTTATGGGGCAAGCACCCGAGCCTATTCATAAAAACTTAGGAGAATTTAGCCAATTAATTCAATCGTCTAAAAACATTGATTGCGGTTTGGTAACCGATGGCGATGCTGATAGAATTGGCTTATATAACAAAGCTGGCAAATTTGTCGATTCGCATCATATTATTTTGTTATTGGTTCATTATCTTCACAAATACAAAGGCTTGGATGGTAAGATAATCACTACTTTTAGTGCTACATCTAAAATAACCAAATTGGCTCAGGCTTATGGTTTACCAATTGAAATCACTAAAATTGGTTTTAAATATATCTGCGAAAAAATGGTTACCGAAAATGTATTAGTAGGTGGCGAAGAGAGCGGAGGCATTGCCATCAAAGGCTTTATTCCTGAGCGTGATGGCATTTGGATTGGCTTAACCCTCTGGGAGTTTAT
>CAIVPY010000243.1 GCA_903907885.1 uncultured Bacteroidota bacterium | reverse complement strand
GTTTGCGCGATTGTGTCAACTCTCCATATTGATAAAGAACATTTGCCAAGTTTTCCTCTGTATAGGTGTTTAATACATCCGCAGCACTGCGCTTGGCGTTTGCATTCATTCTCATATCAATCAAGGCATCATCAAATCGATAGGAGAAACCTCTTTCATCTGTATCAAATTGATAAGAAGAAACCCCTAAATCTGCTAATAGACCATCAACTGGACATAGGCCTTGATACATCAAGTGATTTTTAATGAATTCAAAGTTTTGGTCAATGAAAACCAACTTTTCGTCTTCAGGTAAATTTCGTTTGGCATCTTCATCTTGGTCGAATGCCACCAATCGCCCTTGTTTTCCTAATCCTTTTAATATCTCATGACTATGTCCACCACCGCCAAAAGTCACATCCACATAAACACCATCTTCTTTGATGTTTAATGCTTCAATACACTCTTTTAACATGACAGGTTGATGGTACATATATTATTAGCCTTGGCTTTTTATTATTGTTGTTGACTTTCGTTTCTATTCAGATCACTCTTCGACTCTGCTCAGAGTGACACTGCAGCATTTTCACATTCGCACATTCTCAAATTATCCTTCTGCATTTCTCTTGCTCATCACTTCTTCTGCCAATGCACTAAAATCTTTTGGCTCTTCACTCAACATCTTATCGTATTCAGCTTTGCTCCATACTTCTATTTTATTTCCATAAGCCAATAGAACCACTTCAGATTTTAACTCCGCATATTCTTGCAAAGGCTTAGGCAAAAGGATACGTGCAGCAGAGTCCATGTCAAGCTTGCTTGCACCTCTTAAGAAATAACGTTTAAACTGTCTCTCTTTAGCTATGTAATCGCTAAGCTTATTGATTTCACCGGCAATGCTTTCCCACTCATTTGAGGGATATAGAACGCAGCATTTTTCAAAACCACGGTTGATAAAAAAGGAGTCTTTGGCCTCTTTTGGAAGCTGTTTCTTAAGTACCGCAGGGATGATTAACCTTCCCTTGGCATCAAGCTTACATTCATATTCTCCGTTTAGATTTAACAATTTCTGGTTTTGATTTCGTGGTAAAAATAAAACAAAAATCCACTTTTCACCACAATCCCCCACTTTTGTGGAAAAAACATTTTAAATGATGGTTGATATATGGGAAAGAATAAAACTAAAACCCTTGTCGCAGTTGGAAAAAAGATGTGAATAAAAAAAGTGGGGGATTCTTTGTCAAATTTCCTTTTTCGAAAATTCTCAGCATTGCTTCTAAAAAAATTAAGCATTAGCAAACCCAACCTTTTTATTATTTTCGCTGACTTTATTAAGAAAAATGAGCGTTAGCGTTAATCAGTTGACTAAAATATATGGGCAGCAGAAAGCCTTAGATGCCATTAGCTTTGAGGTTAAGCCGGGGGAAATACTTGGTTTTCTTGGTCCTAATGGCGCTGGTAAATCTACTACCATGAAAATTCTGACAGGCTACCTTCCCCAAAACTCTGGAAAGGCAAGTGTTTGCGGCTTTGATGTAAATGAACAATCTATTGAGGTAAGAAAAAACATTGGCTATCTGCCAGAGTTGAATCCATTATATACAGATATGTTTGTGAAGGAGTACCTTTTGTTTGCTGCCGAAACGCAAGGGCTTGGCAAATCGGCCAACAAAGCTGTGGAGGAAATGATTGACAAAACAGGTCTTACCCGTGAGCGTAAAAAACATATTGGGCAATTATCTAAAGGTTATAAGCAACGTGTTGGCTTGGCTGCTGCTATGCTTCATAATCCTAAGGTGTTGATACTTGACGAACCTACCAGCGGCTTAGATCCAAATCAAGTAGGGGATATGCGAAATTTGATAAAGGAAATAGGTAGGGATAAAACCGTTATTCTTTCTACTCATATTATGCAAGAGGTGGAAGCCATGTGTAGCCGAGTGGTAATTATTAACAAAGGCAAAATTGTAGCCGATGATAATATTGCCAATTTGCAAAAAAGCATGGTCAAGGAATTTATTATCTCTTTGGAACTAAAATCAGAAATAGACAGAAACCATTTGATGAATATTGAAGGGGTTACCAATGTGAAAGCTGAAAACAATAAATACATCATTTTTGCATCTAGGGATGTGAGAGAATATGTGGCTACTTTGTCTTCACAAAACAATTGGCTTATTATGTCTATGAGTTTGGAAGAAAAATCATTGGAAGAAGTGTTTCAAAATTTAACAAATTGATAAACGGATGTCACTCTGAGCGGAGTCGAAGAGTGTTTGGAATCGAAGAGTAAAATTAAGAAATGAAAGAATAAACCACAAAGACACAAAGATTTTTCGCAAAGAACATAAAGCTTTACTCTGTGAGCTTTGTACCTACTTAGTGAACTCTGTGGTTAAAAAAGAAAAGCAATATGAAAGCACAGCATTTTTCAGTGTAATCTGTGGCTAAATAAAAGAAATATAAATGCTAATAATACTCAAAAAAGAAATACGAAGTTTTTTAAGTTCACTTATTGCCTATGTGGTGATGATAGTGTTCTTAATTGCCATTGGCTTATTCATGTGGGTGCTGCCCGATTATAATGTACTCGACCTTGGCTATGCCAACCTAGACACCTTGTTTGATATGGCACCGTGGGTGTTTATTTTCCTGATTTCAGCCATAACCATGCGTAGTTTCAGTGAAGAGAAAAAAACAGGTACCATCGAAATTCTTACCACTAAACCCATCAGCGATTTGCAAATTATACTTGGTAAATACTTTGCTTCGGTGGTTTTAGTATTGTTTGTTTTGCTACCTACTTTATTGTATTACTATACCATTTATCAATTGGGTGCGCCTAAAGGAAACCTAGACTCAGGTGCAATTCTTGGATCATACATTGGTTTGTTTTTCTTAGCTTCTGCCTTTGCTGCCATAGGTATTTTTTCATCAGCAGTTAGCGATAACCAAATTGTATCATTCATTCTTTCGATGTTTTTATGTTATTGTTTTTATAACGTATTTGACTTGTTTGCCGATTTTAAATTGCTTG
>CAIVPY010000242.1 GCA_903907885.1 uncultured Bacteroidota bacterium | reverse complement strand
TTTTATTTCAGTAGCAATTTGCCATGTATAGTATAAAAATAATTGCTTTTTCATCTAGTAACGGTTTTATTTAGCTATATTTTTCATTGTTATGCTTTTAATTTACACAATAAAAATTCAGCTTGTATGTTATTAAAATTAATATAAAAGTGTTTTGGCAAGCACAATAAGAAACAATAAAGTTCATTATTATATAATAACTCACAATTGTATTATTGTACTCAATACTATTTCGTTTATGAAAATATTTTGTGTAGGTAGAAACTATGGAGCACATGCGGTTGAATTAGGCAATGCTGTTCCCGAAAATCCCGTAATATTTAGCAAACCCGACACGGCTTTGCTTAAAGACAATGCCCCTTTTTACCTGCCCGATTTTAGCAATGATGTTCATCATGAAGTTGAACTCGTTATTCGTATAAGCAAAATGGGTAAGAAAATACAAGAGAAATTTGCCCGTAACTATTTTAACGAAATAGGTTTAGGCATTGATTTTACTGCCCGCGATGTGCAATCAGAGTTGAAAGCAAAAGGCCTACCTTGGGAACTAGCCAAAGCCTTTGATGGTTCTGCGCCTTTGGGTTCTTTTATTTCCCTTGATTCAGTATTTAACTTGAATAAGCAAGAGATTGAAAATATTGAATTTCATTTAACTAAAAATGGTGAATTGGTACAAAAAGGCAATAGCTGTGATATGATATTTTCTTTTGAGAAAATTGTTTCGTTTGTGTCAAATTACTTTACCCTAAAAGTAGGAGATTTAATATACACAGGTACCCCCGCAGGTGTTGGAAAAGTTATTATTGGCGATAAGTTGGAAGGATTTATTGCTGATAAAAAAATGCTTGAATGTGAGGTGAAATAAGCATTTTGAGAATGTGTGAATTTGGGGATTTGAAAATGAAAATTATAAACTTAAACCATATTGTTTTCAAAATTGTTATCTTATTTATCCTTGCATTTATTTGTGTTCACCCATCAATTGCTCAAAATTATTTTAGGTATCCTTTAGACTCACTACCCAATTTTGTTTCCCCATTTGGGGGTTTACGGGATAATCATTTTCATAGTGGCATCGATTTAAAAACAAATGAGAGAGAAGGTTTGCCGGTATATGCAAGCGCTGATGGGTATATTTCACGTATTAAAATTCAAAGTATAGGATATGGCAAGGCTATTTATATTGATCACCCAAATGCATATACCACCGTGTACGGACACTTGCAAAAATATCATGGTAAAATAGCCGAATGGATTCACAATTACCAATATAAAAATCAAACCTTTGAGTTTGATAAAGTGTTTGATAAACCTGTTTTGTTTGTAAAAAATGGAGATACAATTGGATTTAGCGGTAACAGTGGTGGCAGCACAGGTCCTCATTTGCATTTCGAAATTAGGAACACAAAAACAGAAGCAATAATGAACCCTGCCGTATTTGGTATTTTACCTTTTGACACACTAAGACCCACTATTCAAAAATTGTATATTTATAGTTTCAAAGCGGATGCAGCTAATATTGCCAAAGAAATAGAGTTGAATAAGAATAACACCATTAAAACGGATTCTGCATGGATACTAAAAGATACCATTAACCTTGACTTTAACTATTTTGGTTTAGGTATTGAAACTTACGACTTAATACATAATTCAAAAGACCATAAAAACATTTATAGTTACGAGACTTATTTGGATGCTAAGAATATTTTTTCTTTTAAGTTAAACCAGTTTGCGTTCGACCAAAGCAAGTTTATCAATGCTCATATTGATTACGATTACTATAAACGAAATCAAATTAGAATACAGAAGTGTTTTTTGGATGATGGAAACGAGATTCCATTCTATAGCTATGATAAAAATAAAGGTCGGATAAGCTTGTCGGATAGGGGAGTGCACGAGTTGAAGATTAGAGTATCTGATGCTGAAGCCAATTCTGTTGAACTTATTTTTTATGTTAAATCTAAAAAAGCAATTGTTACTAGAAAAGTGCAACAAATTGATAAAGTCTTTTACCCATTAAAATCAAATGACATTAGACAAAAGGATTTTGTATTTCATTTGGATGCAAAATCTATTTATGATACCATTTTTTATGAATTTAAAGTATCACCCAAAGTTAAAAATACTTATAGTAAAACCTATCAAATACACAATTATTTCACCCCACTTCATAAATCAGCCGAAATAGCTATAAAGCCCATTAAGGTTAAAAAGGAATATGAAGATAAGTTATTACTTGCTTATTTTGATAAGAACGATAAAAAATACAGAGCTACTGGAGGTGTATATGAAAAAGGTTTTGTAAGAGGTAAAGCAAGTGTTTTTGGATCATATTTTGTTAGCATTGATACGGTTGCACCCAGCATTGAAAGGGTTTTTATTAACAAGGAAAACCCAAGTGTTGATACCATGTATTGGCATTTTGAAGTAAAGGATAATTTTAGTGGTGTTGGTAAATATGAAGCCTATTTGAATGGAAAATGGATAATGCTTGATTATGATGCAAAAAGCAATATGTTGAGTTACAAGTTTGATGAAATATATTTTGAATTTTTGATTGAAAATATGAAACGAATAAATCATAATTTACCATTTGTAAAACCAGAATTGCTTTTGCGTGTTTATGATAAAAAAGGAAACAAGGCTGAATATATTTCGAACATCAACTTATAAATTTCATATGGCAATAACTTTAAGAATAGGCGATAAAGCACCAGCTTTTACAGGAGTAAACGAGAAAGGTGAAAAAGTAAAATTAACCGATTATAAAGGTAAAAAACTTGTTTTGTATTTTTATCCAAAAGACAATACTCCAGGATGCACAGCCGAAGCTTGCGATTTGCGGGATAATTATAGCAGTTTTCAGACTCAAGGTTATGAAATTTTAGGTGTGAGCCCAGATTCTATAGTTAAACACACTAAATTTATTTCAAAATTTGAACTACCTTTTAGTTTATTAGCCGATGAGGATAATTCAATAGCCATAACTTATGGTGTTTGGGGCGAAAAAAGCATGTATGGAAGAAAATATATGGGTATTTTGCGAAGCACATTTGTGATAAATGAAAATGGTATGATTGATAAAATTATTGAAAAAGTTGATACCAAATCTCATACTAAACAATTGTTATAAAAAGAAAAAATGATATACGAATTGACCGAAATTGACTATGATATTTTAAACAGCATCTATTTTGTTGAATCCTTCGACAATATTCTTGAAGAGGTGAAATACGCACCCAGTGTTGTGGCCGATTGCCTTAAAAATTTAATATCAAAAAAATACGTAGTTGCAATGCTTTGGGATGATGCTAAGCAAGATTATGTACGCAGTTTTATGTATGATAGTGATAATATGAACGCTTACTCATATTTAGCTACCAAAGATGGTTTGATGGCTCATAACTCAAAGTAACAGTTTAAATTATTATTGATTCAGTAACAATACCTCTATTATATCAAAAACAAAAACCCCAATTCAAATAATGAATTGGGGTAATTTGCGTTTAACTTAACTATGAAAAAAC
>CAIVPY010000241.1 GCA_903907885.1 uncultured Bacteroidota bacterium | reverse complement strand
TTACTTATCAAACCCTTTTGGGTACTTGGTATTGATAGAACAGTTCAAAATATTCTTGGCCCCGAAAATTATGGGATGTATTATAACCTTGTGGCATTTACTCTCATTCTTTCAGTCATTCTAGAGTTTGGGATTAATAATTATACCTCCTCTCAAATTGCCAAATACCCCGACAAAGCACCACAGTTTTTTGCAGCTACTTTTAGTCTTAAAATTATTTACTCAATTGCCTACCTTATTATCACCTTATCGAGCGCTTTGTTGCTAAACTATGAAGGTGCAAGACTATATTACTTGGGTGTTCTTGCTATTTGCCAGGTAATGTCATTCTTCAATACTTATTTTAGGAGCAATGTAAGTGGCCTGCATTTTTTTAAAACAGATTCTGTATTATCGGTAATTGATAGGATATTGATGATAGCTTTCTGTTCAGCTATGATATGGGGAAATGTGTATCCACTTACGCTCGAATCCTATATTTATGCCCAAACCCTATCTTATGCAATCGCTGCCTTGTGTTCGTTTTTGATTGTCAAATCAAAAATCAAAAAGATTTCATTTGTTTTTGATAAACAGATACTCATTCAAATTTTTAAATCAACATATCCTTATGCTTTGCTGGCATTTATCATGATGTCATACACAAGGGTTGATACAATATTAATAAGGCAAATGCTCCCCGATGGCGATTATCAAAACGGGATTTATTCGCAAGGATACAGACTTTTGGATGCGGGTAATATGATGATTATATTGATTGCGGTAATTCTTCTTCCAATGTTTTCGAGAATGCTTCAACAAAAAGAAAATGTTAGTAATTTAGTTGACCTATGTATGGGATTAATGGTTGTGCCTTCCATTATTATCTGTTGTATTAGTGTTGTTTTTAGATCGGAATTGATGAATATACTTTACCACCACAGCACAGATTTGTCGATACAGGTTTTTTCAGTAACTATTTTAAGTTTTATCTCTTTTAGTTTTATGTATGTATTTGGTACATTACTAACAGCTAATGGTAGTCTAATTTTACTTAACAAATTAGCCTTTTTTGCCTTAATTTTGAATGTGTTGTTAAACATTATTTTAATACCAATTTACAAATCATTAGGTGCAGCCTATGCGGCTTTTTTCACTCAAGGTTTTATTGCACTTAGTAATACATATTTTGCTTATAAACTTGATGAACTTCATTTTAATAAGGGTTTATTTGCTAGGATATTACTATATAGTGTAGTTATATTAATTATTTCAATAGTTTTAAAATCATTTTTTTTAAGTTGGGTTTTAGCCGCAGTTCTTTCATTATCATTGGCTAGCATATTATTATTCACATTTAAAATATTCAATCTTAAAATGTCGTTAGAATTGCTTAAAAATAAACTTAACGCATAAGGTTTATCAATTTTTTATATTTTTGACAAAAGTAATTTGTGATTATGAGTAAAAAGAAAAAGTCGTATTACTTCGAATTGGTTGATGTAGTAAAATTTATCAGCCGTTGGAAGCGTCCGCTTATATATGTTTCGGCAGTGGCAATAATATTGT
>CAIVPY010000240.1 GCA_903907885.1 uncultured Bacteroidota bacterium | reverse complement strand
CTTTAGTAGCATTGTCGGCAACTGGATTGGTTTGACCAAAACCTTCGCTACGCACTCTGTCAGTTGCCACACCTTTTGATTCAAGGTATTTTTCAACTGCCGATGCACGGTTAATTGAAAGTTGTAAGTTTTTATCTGCGTTTCCAACATTATCGGTATGACCGGCAACATATAATTTGTAACTTGGATTATCAATCATCACTTTTGCAACGTTGTTTAAGATAGCAAACGACTCTTTTTTAATGGTAGATTTGCCTACTTCAAATTGAACTCCTTGCAAGGCACGTTCAAACAATTTACGCACTTCTGCTTTCACTTCAGGGCAACCATTGTTGCTTGATGGACCTGCAACTGTAGGGCATTTGTCATTGTTATCTGAAATACCGTCACCATCCGTATCAGGACAACCCTTAAATTGTGCTATTCCCTTCACTGTAGGGCAATCATCATCACTGTCTTGGAAACCGTCACCATCCGTATCAGGACAACCTTTAAATTGTGCTATACCCGAAACATTAGGGCATTTGTCTTCACTATCTTGAACTCCATCATTGTCGGTATCAGGGCAGCCATCAAACTTAGCTATACCAGCTAAAGTAGGGCATTTATCTTTTGCATCCTCTATACCGTCATTGTCGGTATCAGGGCAACCTTTAAACGAAGCCATTCCTGCTTTGTCTGGGCAAGCATCTAAATTGTCGGCTATTCCATCTTTGTCTTTATCAATAATACATCCTGAAGCATCAACCAAAGCACCTGCTGGGGTGTTGGCACACTTGTCTTTTCTATCTGCAACACCATCGCCATCGGCATCTTTCATTTTGCCTAAGTTAAAAGTGATGCCAATAGTGTGTAGCCATGCAGCATCAGTGGAGAAAGTATTGTTTGTGTTGTTTTTTTGATCCACATCATCGCTACTAGTCCACATAAAATTAGATTGCAAATTCAAACCTATTTTTTCTGTTAAATTAACATTTATTCCTAAACCCATAGGAATAGTGAATTGATATAAATAGCTTTTATCTAAACCAAATATCCCATACTTATCATCTTTGGTATTCATTGTAATTCTACCAAAACCCACACCTGCAGTTAAATAAGGAACAAACTTGGCATTATCCATGGCTAAAAACTTCCAACGTGGCGTACACTCTACACCCACCATATTTCTAAAAAAGTAATTAAGCGGGCTGTTTTCTTTATAGTATCCCCATTCGCCATAATACCCTCTAAGTGAAAGATCAAAATTTGAATTTAAATATTTATTTACGGTTATAACTCCAATACCAGGGGTATTTTTTTTAGTAGCTCCAATAGGACCAATGTTATGACCTGTTAAATCAAACAAGAAAAAGCCATTTCCTAAATCCCCAGAATATTCAGAGAGGCCAACACCAAGACCAACTTGCCATGGTAAATCTTTTGTTTGAGAAAAAGATGTGAATGTAATTGCAATCAAAATTGCGGTAAATATTTTTTTCATAACTATTTATTTATGAAACGAAAATAAAACAATTTTTGATTTATTGGTATTTACATTGAATAAATCATGCAAAAAGTATTTTAGAAACCAATATTTCAAACAAAACAATTAACAGCTCAATAAAATTATTAAATTAGTGCCTTAAAAAAACAGAAGTGATTTCAATTAATATTATAGGTTCCGGCAATATGGCTTGGTTTCTGGCCGACTCATTTGCAAAAACCGATGTTGTTATAAATTGTATTTGTAGTAGAAACCTAGAACAAGGTAAACAGCTTGCCAATACATACCATACTAATTATGTTGATGACGTTTTGAATTTAGATTCAACTGCTGATATTACTTTTATTGCCTTAAGTGATGATGCCATTGAGCTAATCTCAAATACGCTTAAGGTTAATGGTATGGTGTTGCATTGTAGTGGAATATTACCAGTTGATGTGTTAACGAAACATAATTTACGAGGCGTTTTATACCCATTACAAACTATTATTAAAACAGATTTGCCAGATGTACGTATGGTGCCTATTTGCCTTGAAGCTAATAATGAAGAAGGGTTACAGATTTTGAAAACTTTGGCATATACTGTTACAAAACATATTCATTTTGTAAATTCTCAACAAAGACAATACTATCATTTAGCGGCTGTTTTAGTTAATAATTTCACCAATCATTTTTATGCTTTAGCTGATAATATTTTGGGTGAACATCATTTATCATTTGACTTGTTGAAGCCACTTATTCTGGAAACAGCACGCAAAGCTTATATGCACCCACCTATTCAAAACCAAACAGGGCCCGCTAAAAGAGATGACAGAAATACCATTGAAAAGCATATAAGTTTGCTTAATGATAATAGTGAACTAAAAGAGTTGTATGAAAAAATTACCCAAAGTATTTTCAATCTACACCAAAAAATATGAAATTTAAGATATCGATAATTCTTAGTATTATTACCCTACATAGTTTTGCCACTCGTATTTTGTTGCCTATGGATGATTCACAGAAAAACCATTTGAAGGCATACGGCTTGGCCTATTGGGTTTTGCAAAAAGAAATAGATGTTGATTGGCTATTAAATTATAGGGCAGGAAGTTTTATGATGCCCTATAATGAAATATTTGAAAAAGAATGCAAAATAAGAGCTGTTACATTTGAGGTAATAAGTGAAGGTCAAGTAACAGAGATACTCACAGAAATAGCTAAACCAGATGTAAACATGGAATTGATAAAGCTTCACAAAGCACCCAAAATTGCTGTATATTCACCCAAAACAAAACAACCTTGGGATGATGCGGTAACATTAGTCTTAAGCTATGCCGAGATTCCTTATGAAGTGGTGTTTGATGATGAAGTCTTGGATGGAAAATTGCCTTTGTATGATTGGTTGCATTTGCATCATGAAGATTTTACAGGTCAATATGGAAAATTTTATAGTCAGTTTGCCAATGCGGCTTGGTACAAAGCCGAAGTGAAAGAGGCAGAGGCAATGGCTGCTAAACATGGTTTCAAAAAAGTGTCAGAATTGAAAATTGCTGTATCTAAAAAAATAAGAGATTTTGTGAGTGGTGGTGGATTCTTGTTTGCTATGTGTAGCGCCACAGATAGCTACGATATAGCATTGGCAGCCGAAGGAGTGGATATTTGCGAGAGTGTTTTTGATGGAGATCCGGCTGATTATAGTGCTGATTCAAAACTTGATTTTAGCAAAGGCTTTGCTTTCAAAAATTACAAGTTGTATTTAGATCCTTTTGTATATGAATATTCATACATTGATGCCATGCAAGGCACTCGACCTGTAACCGAAGAGAATGATTATTTTACATTATTTGATTTTAGTGCCAAGTTTGATATTGTTCCTACCATGCTTTGTCAGAATCACACCAAAACCATTAAAGGTTTTTATGGACAAACCACAGCCTTCAGAAAGCAGTTTATTAAAAATACCGTTTTGATAATGGGCGAAAGCAAAGCCCTAGAAGAGGCCAGGTATATCAATGGAACTTATGGCAAAGGCACTTGGACTTTTTATGGAGGACACGACCCTGAAGACTACCAACATATGGTGGGAGAGCCCCCAACAGATATGAACCTGCACCCCAATTCACCTGGCTATAGACTAATCCTGAACAATATTCTTTTCCCTTCGGCTAAGAAAAAGAAAATGAAAACATAATGTAAATATTAAATTTTTGGTGATATTAATTGAAGCTTTTATTGCCAATCTAGTATATCCTTGACAAATTAATCTATAGCAAAAAAGTTGTCCGTTTATTAAAAAAACATAGATGACATAAATACGAAAATGCTAAAAATATCAGCTTATTTTTAATCAATTATACCTTTTTCTCTACCAATTTTGCAGCCAAATAACCCATTGGGATATAAGCACTCGCGAGGTCAACAATGGTAAACCATGTTGGAGAGGGCAGCATAAACACACTCATAATACCACCAAACAAAAACCAAGCACTAATACCCATGGCTAGTACAAATTTATGGCTAGCTGCTATCAATACAGTAATTAATGCTCCCACAAAAGTTCCCAAGGCATGTGCCAAAAAGGGCATAAGAAAATGTTTAGGTTCCATCAGGTGCATGACAACTTTTAAACCTTCCATTGTTTTTAAATCAGCACCTTCGGGTGGCGGAATAATAGAGCCACTAATCATGATGATGCCCATATTGACACTGCCGCCCAACACTACACCTGCAATAACAGCTAAAATGTTTCTTAAAATTGGATTCATGTTTTTTTGATAATTTATGTTTCTGAAAATGAAAATAACTACTTGCAATATAAATAAAATAAAAAAAAAACATTAGTTTTAGCTTAGCTACAAAACACAAATTACTTCACTAATTAATAATCGTTTACTTGACTTCGATAGTTTACCTTTGCCCACATATTATCACACCATGTACAAAGAAATATTAAGCCGCTTGCAAATTGAAAAGCTAAACGAAATGCAGGAGGCCACTATACAAGCCACAAAAAAATCAAAAGATATATTATTGCTTTCGCCTACTGGTTCGGGAAAAACATTGGCTTTTTTATTACCTGTATTAAGTCAACTTAAAAAAGATATAGTGGGTGTGCAAACCTTGATACTAGTACCCTCGCGCGAGTTGGCAATTCAAATCGAAAGTGTTTTCAAAAAAATGTCAACAGGATTTAAAGTTAGTTGTTGTTATGGTGGTCATGCTACCAAAGTGGAGAAAAACAACTTAGAACAGCAACCTGCATTATTGATTGGCACTCCTGGCAGAATTGCTTATCACACAAGGCATAATAACTACTATGCCGAAACCATAAAAACATTGGTGTTGGATGAGTTTGACAAATCATTAGAATTTGGTTTTGAAAAAGATATGTCTTATATCATTTATCAATTATCAAAGCTTGATAAACGCATCTTAACTTCAGCCACAGCTATGGATGAGATACCTGCATTTACAGGTGTTGAAGATGCTTTTGAAATTAATTATTTGACAGCTAAAGAAAACAAGCCACAACTAACGCTAAAAGCAGTTAGGGCTTTTGAAAACGACAAATTGGATGCATTGTTTGGCCTAATCTGTATGTTAGGAGATAGCACCAGCTTGGTGTTTTGCAACCATCGCGAAGCAGTAGATAGGATAAGCGAATTGCTTAAAAAAAATGGTATCATTCACGATATTTATCATGGTGGCATGGAACAAGAAGACCGTGAAAGGGCTTTGATAAAATTTAGAAATGGAAGTCATCGCATTTTACTCACCACCGATTTGGCTTCACGTGGATTAGACATTCCTGAAATTGAAAATGTAATACACTATCAATTGCCATTGAACGAGGATGCTTACACACATAGAAATGGCCGCACTGCTAGGATGAAAGCTGAAGGAAATGCTTGGTTGGTGTTGGCAGAGGAAGAGCAATTGCCAGCCTTTATTAAAACCAAACCAGAGTTTGAAAAATTACCTACAACACCCAAGATGCCACCTGCAAGCGAATGTGTGACCATATACCTATCAGCAGGTAAGAAGGACAAAGTAAACAAAGTAGATATCGTGGGCTTTTTATTGCAAAAAGGCAAATTGCAAAAAGAGGAATTGGGTTTGATAGAAGTACTTGATTTTACAGCCTATGCAGCTGTAAAAAGAAATAAAGTTGATGAATTGCTATACCATATTAGCAAAGAAAAACTGAAGAACAAAAAAGTAAAAATTGAAATTTCGAGGTAAATGGTTCAAATTTCGTTTTCAATTAAATATGTTAGTGATTTCATATATAGTTGATTATTATTTTAGTTTTTTTATTTTGTTATTTCAAGTTTATAGGTCAATTATACCTTCATTCTTTTTTGTTGCAGCCACTCTACTTGAGTTATTTTCAACCAATCGCATTGAATGTCTTTCCACATAAATTTTTCAATAAATTTCAGTCCACATTTTTCTAAAGCCTTTCTCGACTTAACATTTTCAACATTGGCAGTTCCAATTATTTCTTTCAATTTAAGTTGAGAAAAACCATATTCAATAACTGCCTTAGCAGATTCAGTGGTATACCCATTGTTCCAAAATTTTGGCATTAATCGGTAACCCACATCGTAAAAATGGATGTAATTGTTTTCATATTCAGTAATATATTTTAAACCACTCCACCCAATAAAATTTCCTGAATCTTTTTCTATAACCGCCCATCTACCAATACCATTGTCTTCATATTGCTTAAGAATAGATGCTATTACAACTCGAGCTTGCTCGATAGTATTAATAGGATTATTACCAAGATATTTATGCACTTCTGGATTTGAATCCATTTCAAAAAACGCTTCATCATCTGATGTAAGAAACTCTCTTAAAATAAGTCTCTCAGTTTCAATCATTATTTTCATGCTATTTTTTTGTTGCTACAATGGCATATACCATGGGTATTTTATTATCGAGGTGCTTGATGCGATATTTTTTAGGTTCAATTTCAATGGTTTCTCTAAAACAATTATAAGGAGAATAATCAAACTCATTCAAGGAATTTATTTCAAGTCCACTCTTAATTAGACTATTCACAACTTCGCTCATACTGTGATTCCAACAAACATATTCTTGTGTAAAAGCAGCATCTCTATCGGCATAGGTTCCATTTTCGGTTTCTATGATGGCACCTGTATTGAAATAATTGTACCCTATGTTTTTGAAATCGTCATCAAACATCCATACCACAGGATGAAATTCTGCAAACACAAATTGACCATTAGGTTTTAAAAATCGAGATACTATAGCTGCCCATTTGTCAAGATCGGGCAACCAACCTATGGTTCCGTAACTGGTAAATACAACATCAAACTGCTGGTTTAAATGATTGGGTAAATCGTACAAATCGCAACAAATAAATGAAGGAAAAACACCAGCCTTGGAAGCCAATTCATTAGCACTTAGAATGGATTGGTCAGACAAATCAATACCAGTTACTGATGCTCCTAATCGTTGCAATGAAATGGTGTCTTGCCCAAAATGGCATTGCAGATGTAATACGCTTTTGCCTTTTATATCACCCAATAAATCCAACTCAATCGTGTTTAGTGAGGTGTTTCCTTTTAAAAACCCAATAACATCATAAAATTCAGAAGTAAGGTGTGTTTCCGTCCTTTTGTTCCAAGATTGTTTATTTATAGATAAGTAATCTATTTCTGTTTTCATGAATTTCTATATTTTGGTTTAAATTCCATATCGTAACGGTGCATACCTTTTTCATAATAATTGTCTGTTATTTTTGAAACAACAAATCCATATTTTTCAAAGAAACCATATGTGTGTTGAGTGGTGTCAACAAAAACAGATTTCATCGAATAAATTCTTTCTATACGCTCTAATCGATACTTTAATAATTGTTCACCAAACCCTTTATTATGAAAGTCTTTATGAATCAATCCCCATGCTAACGAAACAATTCCAACATTTTCTTTATCCCCAAAACCACCACAACCTATTACTTCATTTTCTAATATCACTGCATAAAAATACGTTTTGTTCGCAATAGGTTTGTTTTGAAAAGTATCTAAAAAATGTGAGAAATCATTGACTTCGTTTTTTGTGAAAAATAAAGGCACATTGCTATCAAAGGCTATTAAACAAGCTTCTTTATCCTGAATTTCAAATTCTCTAATTCTTATTTCCATGGTTTTAGTTTACATTATTTTTATGTTTTAGCAAATTAATTATAACAAAACTGATACCTTCAAATCAATTAGTATCATAATTATTTCGTAATGTTGCTCTATTATTAAAAATAGTATTAATGTTAAATTTCTCAACTAAGGTAGAAAAATTCGCTTCAATGTTCTGCTAAAAAATGATAAAATTAATTTCTATAGTTTTTTATGTATCACTATTGTTATCCTGTGGGAATACAAATAGCATATCAAAAGTCGAAAAAATCAATGACGATATTATGCGCTTACATGATGAGGCTATGTCTAAATCTTCTTACATATTAAAGTTAAAAAAAATCACAAATAACAAATTAGATAGCCTTTCTAATTTATCACTAAAAGACACCTTTCAACATTTATCGGCTGAATTATATAGGGCAGACAGAGCTATGTTAGACTGGATGCACCAATACAATGAACCCAATATGAAAAGCGATACAGCAGAAAAATATCTACAAGAGCAATTAGTGGAAATTAAAAAAGTTCATACACTCACGTTTAAAAGCATTCAAAATGCAGAGAGGATATTAGATGAAAAATAAAATAGTTTTTGTAATTTGTTTTTTCATAATTACATCCTGTGGAAATAGTAGCTTACCAATTTATGGAGAGAGGCAAGTAATTGTAAAAATAATTGATGGTAAGCAAG
>CAIVPY010000239.1 GCA_903907885.1 uncultured Bacteroidota bacterium | reverse complement strand
TGAAAGAAAAAATAAAAAACTATGACATAAACAGTGCAGTGTTTTTTGATTTGAAAAACAATTATAATGAAGCTTTAAATGCTTGGATGATTAAACCATCTAACTTTAATGCTAATCAAAAATACCCAGTATTGATGTACGCTTACAATGGACCAGGACATCAATTGGCTGTTGACAGATGGTTTGGAAGTAATTATTTTTGGTATCAGATGTTGGCACAAAAAGGATATATAATTGTTTGTGTTGATGGAAGAGGAACTGGTTTTAGAGGCGAAGAATTTAAAAAATGTACTTACAAGCAACTTGGTAAATTTGAAATTGAAGACCAAATAGCAGCAGCAAAAGAATTAGGCAAACTATCTTATGTGGATGCAAGTCGTATAGGTTTTTGGGGATGGAGTTTTGGTGGCTATATGGCTAGCTTGGCAATTAGCAAAGGGGCAGATATTTTTAAATCTGCAATATCAGTTGCACCCGTAACCAACTGGAGATACTATGATAACATTTATACCGAGCGTTATATGCAAATTCCTCAAACAAATGGAGATAGTTATGATAGTAATTCACCCATCAATCATGTTGAAAAAATAAAAGGCAATTACCTAATCATACATGGTACTGCTGATGATAATGTGCATTTTCAAAACACAGTAGAGATGCTTGATGCAATGATTAAGAAAGGCGTTAAATATGATTCAGAGTTTTATCCAAACAAAAATCACGGTATTGGTGGTAGTAAAACTAGGTTACATTTATATGATAGAATGACTCGCTTTATTTTAGAAAAGCTATAACCTTATTTCCCGAAAACCCTTTTCAAGATATCATTAATCCTATGAGAGGCATCTTGTCTAATTTTAGTTTCTTCTGCAGCTACTTTCAAAAACAAACCATCTAAAGCTTTTTGGGTAGTATAAGTTGCTAATGAATTTTGCTTAATAGGTTGAAATAGTATACCATTTAAAGATGCTGTATTGTATCCTTCAACCAAATTCTTATAAGCTGTTTCTGCCGAAATACCTAAGACTAAAGGTTTGCTTAATGATGTTCTGATTTTAGGAGCAAAAGCATCTGTAAGTTGGGCATAAGTTCTGTCTTTTAAATAGGATGTGGCAGCATTGCTTCCTCCATTTAAAATATTGAAACCATCATTAATGCTAATACCTGAAATAGCATTCACGAAAATTGTTTTAGCTTGAGGGGCTGCGTCCTCTGCAGCTCTGTTTATGGCTAATATAGCATCGTTTAATAATTTTTGCCCTCCTGGTATTTTAGAAATATTATTAACCAATGGTTGTGCTTCAGGTGGTAATGCAAGCTTTATCAATGCATCACTTAAATAACCATTGGTTCTTCCTAAAATAGATATAGACGTGTCTGTTCCCACATGAAGCGCACTTTTCAGTCCTTTTATCACCTCTTCATTACTTAAAGGTATGTTTACATTAGGAATATTTGGGAAATTTGGAAGCCCATTTTGCTGTGATAATTGTTGTAAAGTGTCGCATCCGCTAAGCATACATAGCGTTCCTAAAGCATAAACTGATAAAAATAATTTCTTCATACAGGGCAATCTTAGCAAAATGTTTTTATAAAACCTTGTAATTGCAAAGTCAACTTTTATATTGCAATCAAAACTATAATTTAATACTATAAAATATGAGTAATTCATCAACTGGACATCCAAAAGGATTGTATTTACTATTTATAACAGAAATGTTTGAGCGTTTCAGTTACTATGGAATGAGAGCAATTTTTATATTATTTTTAACCAAAGCACTCTTGTTTGACAAGGTACTTAGTTCTGATATTTACGGAAGTTATACGGGCTTAGTTTATCTAACACCACTACTTGGAGGCTATATGGCAGATAGGTATTGGGGAAATAGAAAGTCAATTATTATTGGTGGAATTATGATGGCAATTGGTCAATTTTGTATGTTTTTAAGCGGCTCTTTTTACACTCAGATTGAATTTGCAACATTATTAATGGTTGGAGGTTTAGGTATGTTAATTTTTGGTAATGGGTTTTTTAAGCCCAATATTTCAACAATGGTAGGTCAACTTTATGTTAAAGGGGATAAAAGAATTGATTCAGCTTTTACCATATTTTATATGGGTATAAATTTAGGTGCATTTCTTTCTCCATTAATATGCGGTGGTCTTGGAAATACGGGTGATCCAGCCGATTTTAAATGGGGGTTTTTGGCTGCTTCGATTGGTATGATGGTTAGCACATTAATATTTATTTGGCTAAAAAGTCATTATTTAGTGAGTCCAGAAGGAAGAGCTATTGGCGACAAACCAAATGTTAGTAGAGATATAGATGTTTCAACTAGTGTTGAAGAAGTGAAGTCTGATTTTACCAAAAAACAAGTTTTCACTTGGTTGGGTATAGAAGTAGGTTTATTTTCATTGTTTTATTTATTAGGTCAAGGAGTAATAGGATCATTCATATTTTCACTTTCTATAGCAGCTCCTGGATTTATTATTTCGGATAAAAGTTTGACAAAAAATGAGAAAGAGCGAATTTGGGTAATTTATATTGTTGCATTTTTTGTAATATTTTTCTGGGCAGCTTTTGAGCAAGCAGGTGCTTCACTTACTTTCTTTGCTGATGAACAAACCAATAGAGAAGTTGGCATAATGTTATCAAAAAGTACACTTACCATAATTTATTCTGTTATCATTTTCTTGCTTGGATTTTTAGGCTTTAAAGTATTTACTAAAATGATGAATGAACAAAAAGGTGTAAGAGAATTAATCCTTGTATTGATTGCTTCTGCTATTGGTGCATTGGTTTATTTAATAAGTGGAATTTCACCTGAAGGAATGAATATTCAATCAATTCCTGCTAGTGCTTTTCAATCGGTTAATGCAATTGCAATTGTAATTTTCGCCCCAATTTTCTCAATTTTATGGACAGCTTTAGGCAATAAAGGAATTGAACCTGCCTCACCATACAAGCAATCAATAGGTCTACTATTATTAGCATTTGGTTACGCTGTAATTGCTATAGGAGTGAAAGGAATTGAGCCATCTGCAAAAGTAAATATGATGTGGTTATTGAGCCTTTATTTAATACATACTTTTGGCGAGTTATGCCTTTCCCCAATAGGTTTATCAATGGTAAATAAATTAGCTCCAGTAAAATTTGCTTCCTTGTTAATGGGCGTTTGGTTTTTATCAACAGCATCTGCAAATAAATTTGCAGGAACTTTAAGTTCATATTACCCTGAAACAATGCTTTCGGTAGTTGCTGTTCAAAACGAACAAACATTAAAAAACATAATAGTTTGTGAAAAAATGGATAAAAAAGAAACCATTAATGGTGCGGATTTTGTGAGTATAGATTTAATAAATTTAGAATCAATAAAAGATAAAACTGTAAAAGCTGAAGTGGTTAAAAATATTTTCGCAAACTCAGTTATCAAAGAAAAATCTTTTGTTGGTTATAAAATAAATAGTTTGTACAGCTTCTTTATGTTATTTGTTTTCATGGCAGGAATTGCATCCGTAATTTTATTCTTTT
>CAIVPY010000238.1 GCA_903907885.1 uncultured Bacteroidota bacterium | reverse complement strand
GGTAGCCAAACCGAATGCAGGAAATGATACTACCATATGTGCCAACACAACCATTTCCATTCCTTTCAACAGCAATGCAGCCATTCAAAGCTATTGGACATTTGATGGAGTGAATGTAGGCAATATAAATACATATACTGGTACATCGCTAGGAACACATACACTCATATATACCTCAGCAGGATGTAAGGATACAGTTTTAGTAATTGTCAGAGCTAAGCCATTTGCAGGAATGGATACCACTATTTGTACAAATAAGAAAGATACTCTTATTGGAAATCCATCTGGTGGAATTTGGACTGAGGGTAGCAATACAATTACTGGAAATATGTTTAGTTCATCAGTAGCAGGCAATCACATATTAATTTATTCCTTAAATGAGTGCAAAGACACATTGGTAATTAATGTTACTGACACATGCGCTACAATTTGCAATTATTTTAAATTAGATGTACAAGATTCAAATTGTTGTAGAGCGGGTATTATAAGAAATATAGCTGGTGGACCTAATGTTGTTGCTGTTAAATATTCGGTAATAGGAGGTGTAATGCAAGGCTATACAACTAATTGCCCAGGAGGTTCAACTGTGCCAAGTGGTTCTGTATCGGGTACTGTTAATTTTACACCTGCATGTGCCAATATGCAATTGTTTAATACGGCTTTGCAAAGTACAACATCAACTGGTAGTATGACCGTTACCTACACTGTTAAATATGCAACTGGAGATAGTTGCACTTATACTGTTTTTGTAAAGGGTTGCCCTAGAGCTCCGCATGGTTTATGCGATTCAATAAAAGTGCAATTATGTACTTGCCCAAATGCATTATTAAATTATTTCAACATCAATATCTCAAATCTATCAATGCCAGCAAGTCCTATCTGTAGTATCAAATTTACTAAATATAATACTTCAAACATTGTTGAGCCAAACTTTTTCACCAATGGATATTTTGTTACCCCTTTCACAAACATAAGTACGCCAAATTCAACTATTACAAGTTTCCCATCGCTTGTAAATTATGGTTCAAACACAAACATGCAAATGTACTTTCCTAACAGTCCTGCATTTTCAGGTTATATTAGAATTACAGTAGTGCATTGCAATGGCGATACTTGTAATGCTATTTGGTCTCCAACAGTAATTGGCGTAACAGAATTAAAATATGCAGATTATACCATCAAAAAAGGAGCTAATCCTTATAACAAATTGTTTGCTTACACATTTAAAATAAGTGGGCCAAGTAAAAACAGAGCAGGCTCATATCCTTACAAATTAAAATATATTACAGTTAGCATTATGGACTCTGTTTTTAGTGCTGAAATAGCTGGACTGACTGGTGCTGAAATGTACAATGAAAAGGAAAGAAGTAAATTTCTAAAATTCAGTATGACTTCTCATGCTCGTCATAATGCATTACTTGAACTAAGTAGTCCATTAGAAATACTATCAAACGATTCATCAGGTGTGTTTCAAATATTCTTTGCGAATGCTTTACCAAAAGAACTATTATTTAGTTGCTACGACAACTCGGGTTCTGTATTATCGAGCGGCACATTGGCACTCGATTCAACGGGCAATGTAGGCGTAATGAAGTTAGGCAAGACTAGCGAACCTATTGACCAATTGATGATTTTTAATGGATTCCCTAATCCAACCTCTGGTCGTTATAACATCAAAATTTCACTTCCCGAAAACGATAATATAAGTCTTCATGTATTTGACATTTCGGGCAAAGAAGTATATGTGTATAATTTAGGATCGATGAATAATGGTTTAGTTGATGGTGTTATTGACTTAGGTATTTTGGATAATGGAAGTTATTTCATCAATGCTGTAAGCCAAAAACAAGGAACAGTTTCAAATGCCATAAAAGTAATTTTGATGCGATAATTTTTAGCCTTTCTATATCAAACAAAAGGGTATTGAATTTTTTTCAATACCCTTTTGTTTGATTTTTATTTTCCTAGTTCAATCATATTAACCAACAAACGATATGCACCAGGAACACCAGCAGGCAATTCCCTAAAGAATGCTAAGCCGGTATAAATAAAATTCCCTTTGCCATGTTTGGCAATTATCAAACTGCCTTTGTTTGCTTTCTCATCAGGGTCGGCCATGCTGAGCGGCATTTCGTATTTACTGGTATCCACATCACCTGCTGTATATGTGCAGCGTTCTTGAACCCATCCTTCAAAATCAACAGATGTGATTTTATTGGGTGTATTTAAAACAGGGTGATTAGGCAATTCAAAGTTTACAACAGCATTTTCATCTGTAACCCTGTTACGGGTAATTGTGAAAAAATATGGGGCAATACAATGTCCATATACATTATTACAATCAAGATAATCTGTATTGGTATTGTACTGAACAATCAGGTTGCCCCCATTGCTCACATAATCCATAAGTTTTGATTGAAAGGTGGAAGAAAGTTTTTCATTTACGTTATATGCCCTAACACCTGTGATAATAGCATCAAACTGAGATAGATTTTCTTTGGTTAGCATATCATCCGTAATGGTAATTACTTCATAACCCAATTGACTTAAACAAGCTTGCACCTCATCTCCTGCACCAGGAATATAACCAATGCGTTTTAGCTTTTTGCTGATATCCAATCGAACCAATTTAGCTTCCGCTTCAGGAAACAAAGTTTGAATAGGAATATGGTCGTATTTGATTTCTTTGATGCCTTGGCTGTATTCAACGCCATCAACTTCAGCAATGAATTTGATGATAGACTTCTCGACTCCGCTCGAAGTGACAGTGCTTGGATTGATATTAAAAGTTACTATTTGTTCCTCGCCTTTTTTAGCTAAACTAATATTTGCAAATGTAGGCTGCATCGACCAACCCAGAGGTAAATTAGCTTTTACTTTGGTTTGAATACTATCTCTACCGGCTTTAACGATTACTTTTATTTCTTTAGATTTGTTATCAGCAAACACAATACTTTTTTGCTCTAGGTTTAGCATTATAGGTGGAGTAATAACCAAGGGTCTGTATAGCTCCCCTTTTTCTGGGTCAACCCATTTGTATTGAGGTGTTTGTGTTTCTTTATTTATCATTGCTTGTGATAACGATAAACACAGATTATTCTTTAGGAGGTTTATTTTATCATCAATAACATAAAAATTATTTCTAATACCATGTTGCAGCCAATAAGGTTGCGTTATTTGTTTGAAAGAAAATTTAACAGTGTCTGTTTTGTAGATTTTTTTTATTCTCTGACATTGATTGAAAACAGCTTTTATATTTTCGTTTTGACAATAATTATAATGTTGCGTTATAGTTTCAGCATAGTCGCCCCCCAAAGAAAATAATATTTCGGCAAATAAAATTCTATAATAGATGTAAGGATTATTAATAAAGAACACAACCAATGAATCTATATTTTCAGCCGAAGGAAAAGGTCTATCAAACTTATATTCTTTAATAATCTTATCAATCATTTTTCCAATTTTTTCGCCACCCTTCACTCGTTTCCAACTAAAATCCATTCTCTCAAAAATATCTTTCAAGCCAGTGGTATCGCCTTTCAAAGGTTTAAAGTATTCAAAGTATTCGCCACGTTGTGCTGCAGTGCCCATGCCTTGGCTTTTGTGCATGCTGCGGCTTTCGGCAGCTATCTCGCCATAGCTTTTGCCTAATAAGGGATTGTAGCCACCCACATCTAATTTTATTAAACCTCTCAAATCGGCATTCACATTTAAGAAACGAGCTGCACTGTTATAAAACATCCTGTGTGTTTGCCACACATCCACATATTTCAATTGCTCAGGAAAACGAGTAGGGTCAGCAGCTGCATCAAAAGCCTCCTCAGCTAGAATGGCAGATGCAGTATGATGTCCATGCCCTCCACTTCCATCGGTTGCAAAACGTGTAATGATAATATCCGGTCTGAAATTACGAATCACCCACACCACATCCGATAGCAAAGAATCTTTGTTCCATTTGCTAAAAGTTTCTTTAGGCGATTTGCTAAAACCAAAATCGTAGGCACGTGTAAAAAACTGCTCGCCACCATCAATTCTGCGTGCTGCCAACAGTTCTTGTGTGCGAATTACTCCCAACTCAACTCCTTTTTCCGACCCAATTAAATTTTGCCCACCATCGCCACGAGTCAAACTTAAATAGCCAGTACGAAGACATTTTTCGTTGGCTAAGTAAGCTATAAGCTGTGTGTTCTCATCATCGGGATGAGCTGCTATGTATAGCACCGAGCCAACGGTATTGAGTTTTTTTATCTGTAATAATATTTCGGAAGAGGTATAGCTGCGTGGTGCTTGGGCAAATAGTATGTTTGCAGAAGCAAGAATAAATATCAGTAAATAAATGAGTTTCTTCATGGTGTAAAAATATTTGTTTTTAGTTTATAGCCAAAGCTTTGCTTTCAATCACTTTATCACTTATATGATTTTAAATAATACTTGAAAAAAATTAAACATTTATAAAAACCTTTTGTTTATTTGTCCGACCAAGAAAGATGATAATTTATCAAAACAAATCGCTCAAGCCTTACAATACCTTTGGTATAGATGTGAATGCTGCGCAATTTGTAGAAGTGAAAACAGCTGAAGAAATTCAGGTTTTATGTAGAAGTTTTTCTTTATCCGAACGCAAATTTTTAGTAGTAGGAGGTGGAAGTAATCTATTATTAACTTCCAATTTTGAGGGCATGGTTATCAAAATCGAGTTGAAAGGTTTGGATATTACCAAAGAAGATGAAAACCATATTTGGGTGAAAGCCATGGCAGGTGAGGCTTGGCACGACTTTGTGATGTTTGCCGTTGACCATAATTATGCTGGGGTAGAAAATCTTTCACTAATTCCTGGATGTGTGGGTGCTGCGCCTATGCAAAATATTGGTGCTTATGGTGCTGAAATCAAAGACACCTGCGATCATTTATTTGCCATCGAAATTGCTACTGGAAATTTAGTAAAATTCACCAATGCTGAGTGTAAGTTTGGTTACCGCGAAAGCATTTTCAAAAACGAAGCTAAGAATAAATATATCATATACAGTGTGGTTTTTAAGTTGAATAAAAACCCGAGGTTAAACACCAGCTATGGTGCCATCAAGCAAACCCTTGATACAAAAAGAATATCAGCCCCAAGTATAAAAGATATTAGCAATGCGGTAATTGAAATTCGCAAATCTAAATTGCCCAATCCAAAAGAGTTGGGTAATGCCGGTAGTTTCTTCAAGAACCCCGAAATATCCAATGAAGTGTTTGATGATTTAAAACTAAAACACCCTGAAGTAGTTGGATACCCAACTAGCACCAACATGACCAAAGTGGCAGCAGGATGGCTAATTGAGCAATGCGGATGGAAAGGCAAAGTAGTGGGTAATACAGGCTCGCATAAAAACCAAGCCTTGGTTTTGGTGAATTATGGAAATGCCACAGGCCAAGAAATATGGGATTTGGCTATGGCCATTAAGGAATCAGTTTACCTCAAATTTGGTATTCATATCAACCCTGAGGTGAATATAGTTTAATACAATACCCTAAAACGGATGGTTTCCGAAATAGCCTTAAGTTCCTCAATCACTTCTTTATCGTATTGTTTGGCCACATCCGTTATCACATAACCAATACTATCATTTGTTTTTAAATATTGACCCGTGATATTGATTTTATGTTTACCCAAAATGCTGTTTATCTTCGCTAAAATACCCGATTTGTTATGGTGGATATGAATAAACCTATGTGAGTTTTGTAGCTCGGGTAATTGAATATTGGGTATGTTCACACTTGAACTGGTATTACCTGTGTTCATATACTCAATCATTTTCTGACTGATAAACTTGGCAATGTTTTCTTGTGTTTCGCTTGTTTTATTTCTGTTTTGTAAAGTAGATAAGGTGTTTTTAAACTTGCTTGTCTTTTTGTAAGTTTCCTCATGTAGGCAATCGATATAAAAGCCACCCAATTTATTTTGAATTAATAGTTTTTCAGTTGCAATTAAATCTATTGATTCCTCAGAGGCCAAATGAACCAAGTAGGCTTTTGGGTTTATTTGATTCAATTCTTTTTGACCTAACAGTGATTTGTTGTTGCTAGTTTGAGAAGGGCATACAACCACAAAATCGCTACGTTTCAAAAGCTCTAACAAGTTTTTTGCAGGGCTCACATTTCCCATTGAGGCCCTGTCTTTTTCATCATAATAAGTTACTTCCATTCCCAAATTCTGCGCTAGAACAGATAGGAGAGAGCCGCTGTTTTCATATCCCACTATGCCCAATTTTTTACCAATCAATTCAAAGCCTAAACCGTTTTTGGCATTTGTGTTTTTACTAAAACTGAATATGGCATGCAAGGCTAGTTCTGCAATGTTTCTGGTATTGGCAAAGGGTGAGTTGAATATGGCAATTCCTTTTTTGGTAGCCAATTCCTCATTGAATGTTGCCTTATCTTCTCCCCAAACCGAAAGGGTAACCAATTTGGATTCAGTCAAATCCTTATCAGAAATTTGAATGCTAGGCACAATAAGTGCCAATGATGCATTACGAATTGAGGTGCCTATTTTATTGCTTTTGGCTGGAAGTTTTTCAATTTGATAACCCTCACTTTTAAGATAACTTTCGGCTAAGAAAGTTCCTTCTCCTATTAACACAGCTTTTATTCTGCTTTTTGGATAAGATAAAGCCATAGGCAAATTTTGACTGAACAAAATTTCGTCTAAACTAGGTGCAATTAAATCTGCTTTTTCGATAACACTTTTTCTTCTAATGTTTTCGGTAAAGGCAAAAAACTGTTTACATAACCCAGCTTCTTTAATTTGATAATCGGTAAATCCATCACCTATCACAAATACATCGCCTTTTAATTTAAGTTGTTTAATCAATTTAACTTTACCCTGTTCTTGAGCTAAGAAGTTATTTTCATCAGCACCTATGATATTGTTTTTTTTATCGTAGGTGAAAGTATTGGCATACACACAATCTGCTGAGATATTAAAAGATTTTACAACGGGTTCAATAAATTCTTTAAAACCACCAGAAACAATAAGCACACGCCCTTCATAGGTTTTAAAAAAAGATTTGTTGCGAGCAAAAGACACTGAGACCTTTTTTCGCAATTTGTTAACCAACATATTGATATGATATTTCTTTGCTGATAGCAATGCAATCCTAGCTTTCAAAGAGTTGTTGAAAGGCATCTTACCTTCCATTGCCATATCTGTTAGCTGTTTTATTTTTTCAATGATATCTTCTTTGTCAGGATCATTTTTTAAGCTAATGGCAGCCAATTCTTCTATGGCTTCTACTTGCGTAAATGTGCTATCAAAATCTATAATAAACCAAGTATTCTGTTTTTGCATTTAGTAGTGTAATAAAAAAGGTACTGCAATATATTACAGTACCTTCGTTATTAAAAAGTAATTCTATTAACTATTGTTTAAAGAATTTCTGAATCAGCATTCCTTTATCGGTAACAGATTTTAAAACATATAAACCTTCTTTTAAAGAGGCAACGTCTATTTTGTTGTTTAGGGTTTCTCCCGAAAATATTTCTTGACCCATGCCATTGAAAATTACATAGTTTTTGCTTTCTACACCTTCAATGTATAGTGCATCTCTTGTGGGGTTAGGGTATAATTTATAATCAGCAATAGATAGGATTGGGTAACCAATTTTTTTGCCATCATAATCAATAATAATTTTAAGGGAGTCTAAACCATAATTCAGTTGAGTTTTTAAAACGCCAACTAAATTTCTTAAACCCAAGGTAAAAAATCTTGTTCCATAATAAAAGCTATCGGGAATCAAATTGAGTTTCACTTTTTTATAGTTTGCATAACCCGGAGTTCCTGGTTTAAAAGAAATAGTTTGTACATTCATGTTAAAATGAATACCATTTTGAGCAGTTCCGTTTATAGCATATACATCTGATCCTGTTAGGTCTCTCAATGTGTCTTGGTTTTCGTTAAAAACGGCCAATTCTATAAATGCTGAGGTGTCGCTGTTATTAAAGTTGTCGTATCCTTTAGGAAGGATAAAGCCAAATTTTATTGGACTCTGAGCATTTGCTTGCAGACATAAAACAGATAGTAAGGCTATACATATTACATTTTGTAAGTTTTTGAACATAAGTATTGTGCTTAAATATTGTACAATTATAATCAAAAATATGATTTTAAAAATTAGAAGAAGGTTGCATGGGATAAATTTTTATTTTACCCTTATCTCATCACCGCTTTTGGCATGTATAATATCAAAATTTTTGTTCAGTAATTTAATTTGAGAAATGGATAGGTTAAATTTTTTGCAAACGTGGTCAATATCTTCATTGATTTTCAGGGTATAATAAATATGCTCTTTAGCTAAGTTGATAGGTTTTGAAGGCTTCACAGGTTTTTCCGGTACAGTTTCAATTTGTTTTGGTTCTTCTTTAATTTCAATTGGTTTAGAACCACTTTCTACTTTTATAGGCTTATCATCCAATTTTTTATCACTTATAATCACCAATTGTTGGCCAATTTTGATAGTATCGGATGTTAGATTATTTGTAGCCTTCAATTCTGATTTGCTTATACTGTACATTTTAGAAATTGAAAAGATGGTTTCACCTTGCCTAACAGTATGATAGCCAGGTGCAACTTGCGGTTCTTTGGTGTCAGCAGATGGCAAATTAGGGTTGATAATTAACTTTTGGTTCACTACCAATGTAGTACCATTTAAGTTATTTAAAAATTGTAAGGCATCTACCCTAATGTTGTATTTTTTACTGATTCTAAAAAGAGTTTCACCTTTTTGAACAGTATGAAAAAAGGATAAATCTTTTTTTAACGATTCTAAGGTATCAAAATAGTTTAAAGTATTTTCAGTAGAAGGCTCAGTTGTTTCAATGTTTTTCAATGGGTCTTCATACACAGTTTGATTGTAAACGGTAGTATCTATTTTTTTAGGATTGCTATCATTTTGTGCAATTATTATTTCATCTTTTACCTTGCTTGTATCTCTAAGTTTCAAAGGAGTGTTCCTTTTTTTATTGAAATAAATAATCTCACCATTAGCAGGCTCTTGACCTAAGGAAATAGCATTTCTATCCAATATTTTTTCTAGCTTAATACCAAATCGTTGCGAAAGCTGGTGCATGGTTTCACTGCTTTGAATGAGATATTCATCTGTATAGGTTTTGTTCTTTTTCGATTTGATAAAAAGAGTATCACCTTCTTTACAGTTAGCGTTTTTGTCTAAATCATTGTATTTATATATTTGATAAACTTTAATATCGTAGTTTAAAGCTATCTGAGCCAAGCTTTCATTAGGCTTTGCTGTTATTGCAGGCACTTCATTTATGATAATTTCCTGCCCATAGCTTTTAACAATTTGAGCCTTGTCTTCTTTAATTTCTTTGTCTTCTTCATCGCTCAATTTGGTTTCGTCAAATTTTTGTAACTCATGCTTTTCGATAAATGCAATTAACAACTCAGGGTATTGTGGGTTGGTGGCATAACCTGCTTTTTTAAGGCCTAAAGCCCACGATTTATAATCTTTTTGGTCTAAATCGAAAAGGAAAGCATAGCGTGTTCCGCTCATCAAAAAATCAGAATGATCGCGATAACTATCTATAGCAGCATCATATTTTCTAAAGCATTCTTGAAGAGCATCATCATCTTCATAAATAGTTTTTCCTGTCCACGATTTGCATTTAATACCAAAGTGATTGTTGCCTTCAATAGCCAATCTACTATTGCCATTTCCACTTTCTAGAATTCCTTGTGCAAGTGTGATACTTGCTGGTATGTGGCTGCGAAACATCTCTTCAATGGCGATGGCAGAGTATTTTTCAATATACTGTTGCACTGTCATTTTAATGGGTGTTGGCACAGGTTCATTTTGTGCAAACAAACTTATATTTATCAAACATAACAGTGTAGTTATTATCTTCTTCATCGTATAGATTTCTTAACAAACAAAAGTAGAATTATCTTGTAAAATTAAGTAGCTGTAAGATTTAGCTTTTACAGCATATTACCAACAAATGAGGGATTTGTATAATAAAATTGGCAGATTAAAAAAGAAGTCTCTTCTTGAATCTTTCTTTCGTAGGTGTTATTTGAATCATTAAAAGTGTTATGTAGCTAAAATAAAATTCTTTCTATTGTTTTCTTTTGGATGATATTAAATTAAATATGATTGTCTAATCTTTTACAATTACCCATTCAAAATTCATCATTTCAATATAAACATTCACAGTCTCCACTGCTTCTTTTACATCGTGTACCCTAAGAATATTAGCCCCTTTCATCAAGGCAATGGTATTGGCTGCTGTGGTTCCATTTAGTGCCCCATTGGCATCTGTTTTGGTAACATGTTGTATCATCTTTTTCCGCGACATACCTACTAATATAGGCAATTCAAATATCTTAAACCTATCAAGTCTGTTAAGTAAATCGTAATTGTGCTCCATTGATTTACCAAACCCAAATCCAGGGTCTATGATAATATCAGCTACGCCATTTGCCTTTAAGTATTCTACTTTAGGGATAAAATAATTAATAATATCAAGCAGTACATCATTGTAGGTAGGCTTATGCTGCATGGTTTTGCTATTGCCTTGCTTGTGCATCATGATGTATGGCACTTTATGATTAATAACAGTTCTAAACATTTCACTATCATCATCTCCAGCTGACACATCATTTATTATGACTGCACCTGCTTGTATAGCTTCATCAGCCACCTTGGCCCTGAAGGTATCAATAGAAATCAAGGCATCAGGAAAGTGCTTTACTATCGCTTCAATGGCAGGTATGGCAGCCTTTAGTTCGGCATCTTCACCTATCATATCAGCCCCCGGTCGGGTTGATTGTGCGCCCACATCAATAAATGTGGCACCCTCAATTAGCATTTTTTCGGTTTGGGCCAATGCGGAGTCTATTGATAGGTGTTTGCCCCCATCAAAAAAGCTGTCTTGGGTAATATTCAGAATGCCCATTACGAGTGGTTTGTCAGTTTTAACAAGCCTTCCACCACAATTAAGAATATTTTTAGTACTTATTACTTGCAATTTGAATACAGCGTTTATTTTTGTGCAATAATACAGCTATTGCTTGTTTCATAATATACCTCTTTCATAATTAAACGTCATTGCGATTGCAAGGAACGAAGCAAGAAGCAATCTCACTATAAATGAGATGGCTTCTTGCCTCGCCATGACGGATAAAAATAATATGAAAGAGGTATAATATACATTGTAAGCGAATAGCTTTTAAAATATGAATAAAACATCAACACAATTTGATACCGCTATAAAAACTTGCAGAGAAGTTTTTATAAAAAAACACAAAGACTACGGCACATCATGGCGCATTATGCGTGTATCTTCAATACTCGACCAGATATTTATTAAAGCCACTCGCATTCGAACAATTGAAGAAAATGGTATGATGAAAGTGGACGAGGGCATAGAACCAGAATACATGGGTATCATCAATTATTGTGTAATGGGTTTGATACAGATTGAATTGAAAGCTGAAACAGAAATTGAATTAAGCGAAGAAAAAGTTTCATCACTGTATGATAAATACATTGTAGAATGCAAAGCTTTGATGCAAGAAAAAAACCATGACTATGGTGAGGTGTGGCGCAATATGCAGGTAAGCACATTTACCGACATGCTTTTGATGCGTATTCATAGGATGAGACAGATTTTAGAAAACGATGGAAAAACCATTATGAGTGAAGGAATAGATAGCAACCTAATGGACATGATTAACTATTCTGTTTTTGCATTAATCAGATTAAAAGAAAACAAAACAACATGAAAGTAATAACACAATTCAGCCGAATTTTTGTAGGCGTTTTATTTATCATTTCGGGTTTAATAAAAGCAAATGATACACTTGGTTTTAGTTATAAGTTAGTTGAGTATTTTGAGGTATTTCACATGCCATTTTTTGCACCTTATGCTGTAGCTATGGCCATGTTTATTTGCATCTTCGAGATTATGTGTGGTGTAGTATTGTTACTTGGAGCATTTGCACGATTAAATGCCTGGTTACTTTTATTAATGATTATATTCTTTACCATTCTTACAGGCTATTCCGCCATTACTGGCAAGGTTTCAGATTGTGGATGCTTTGGCGATGCCATCAAACTAAAACCTATTGAATCGTTCTATAAAGATTTAGTGCTTTTGGTATTGATACTTTTTATATTTATTGGGGTTAAACATATCAAGCCCTTGCTTAATAAAGGCATTACAAGCATTGCTATGTTCACTTCATTTAGTGTGATTTCTTTCTTCACTTTTTACACGTATATGTTTTTACCTGTGAAAGATTTTTTACCTTATAAAGTGGGTAACGACATTAAAGAAAAAATGTTTTGTCCTCCGGGCTCTCCAACAGATTCGATGGTGATGGTTTTTATCTATTCAAAAGATGGAAAAGATTATGAGTTTGATATGAACCATATCCCAGATGATACCACATTTATTTTCAAAGACAGAAAAGATAAATTGGTTAGAGAAGGATGTAAACCGCCAATTCACGATTTCAAATTGTATGATGCAAGTGGTGTTGAATATACTGATACATTATTGAATGATGAAGGGTACAAATTAATATTGGTGCAAAAGCAAATTGATGAGGGAAGAACAGGTCAGGAGAAAAAAATGGCACAATTAGCTAATGATTGGACAAGCAAATCAAAGTTAAAATTTTGGGCATTGACATCAAGTGGGAGCGAGCAATTAGAGGCTTATAGACACGAGAATCAATTTGCATTTCCATATTATTCAATGGATCAAGTTCCACTTAAGTCCATTATCCGTTCAAACCCAGGCATTATATTAATGAAGAATAGCACGATCATCAAAAAATGGGGTGCCTATAATTTGCCAAGTTACGAAGTCGTATTGAGGTATATGAAATAACATTTATTCATAGCATGCAACAAAACATTTACATAGTGGGCATGCCTGGCTCTGGCAAAAGTACGTGGGGAAAGCGGTTGGCAAAAGCAATCCAATATTCTTTTGTTGATTTAGATAAGTTGATTGAAAAAAATGAAGGCATATCTGTTGCTGAAATATTTTCGATAAAAGGTGAAGAATATTTTAGAGAAATAGAGCAAAAAACTTTGCATGAAACCATTCATTTATCAAAAACAGTAATAGCGTGTGGAGGAGGTACTCCTTGCTTTTTTGATAATATGCAATGGATAAATATGCATGGAAAAAGCATCTATTTTAAAGCAAATGCTGCTTTACTTTTTGACAGAATGAATGCTAGTAAGACACCAAGACCACTGTTTTTAGGGATAAAATCCGATGATTTGTTATCTCATATAGAAAAAATTTTACACGAAAGAGGGCTTTATTATCTTCAATCAAACATTACAATCGAATTGCCGTTCAATTCTGTTCAAAGCCTTGTCAGCAAAGTGATTTAGAGGATTTTCAATTAAAAAAATGTTGCCAAAACTTATTAAGATTTAGCAAAGTGTTGATAAGCTGTGAAAATATTTTTTGTATTTTTTTGTCTTTAAGCCTTGCAAACACTTGACTTTTCATATTCAATTGCTACATTCGTTTAGGAAAAAACCAATAAACAATTTTAATTATGAACAAATCAGATTTAATCGACAACATGGCAAAGGCTGCTGGTGTAACTAAAGTTCAAGCTACAGCTACATTAGATGCATTCATGGCTTCAACTCAAACAGCTTTGAAAAAAGGCGACAAAGTAATCCTTGTAGGATTTGGAACTTTCTCTGTAACTAAGCGTGCAGCTCGTAAAGGACGTAATCCTCAAACAGGAAAAGAAATTAACATCCCTGCAAAAAAAGTTGTGAAATT
>CAIVPY010000237.1 GCA_903907885.1 uncultured Bacteroidota bacterium | reverse complement strand
GATTTTAGACTATGTAAAAGTGCACTCGTACTGCGTTGAAAAATGCGGCTTCTGTGGTCGGGCTTGATGCTCACCACCGAAGTGATGATTGCTGATGCGCCTAGCGATGACAAAGGTCATGGTATGTCTGATATGGGTGGCTGGGCTTAACGCCTTTTTGCTTTATAATGAGGCGCCGATTCGCAGTGGTGCAAATCGGGGCTTTTATTTTTTCAAATGACATAATCTGTCATTGACGTGTTTTACAATAAAACCTTTCCAACATAAATTAACGGTCTTATGAAATCTTTTATTTTTTTATTTATTTTAGCAGTCAGTTCAAACGTGGTGAAAGCCGATGAAAAATCAAATTTTGATATAGTTTGCTCATTTGCACCTAGCCAAAGTGACACTGTTAAAAATTTGATTATGTCTGCTGGAGGTGCTGGTTTGACAGTTAATGCAATAACAGCGGCTACTGGTTTGAGTGCAGTTACTCATAGTAGCGGAGCATACATCCTCACAGGTTCAAGTGGTTATGTTGCTGGAACACTTGGTAGTGCGGGGATTGTTCCTTTCATTTCTTCAGTGACTTTAGCTTATGGTGCAACTGTTGCCAGTATTGAATTATTATGTGTACCTAAAAATCATCCCGAATTAGTTACGAAAGTCACTGCGGCATCTGAAGAATTTGCTCGTAGAACAAAGTCGAGTTTTAATGCGAATACTGAGAAGGTTATTGAAACTAAGAACAATGTTATACCAGTTGTTTCTAAAGTTGCAGCAACACTAAAAGATTCCGCAGACAACGTATTTAAATATGCGTTTCGTTAATAATTTTTGAATTAAAAGCCTCGATTGCATCACGCTGTCAGGGCTTTTTATGTAAAATTTTCATGTGAAAAACTTTGACGTTAAAGTTGAAAGTGTCAGTAATTTTGCGTACCCTTTCAATTTTAATTCTTTTAATTTTGTGAGGAAATAATTATGATTAGCAGTGAAGTTGTAATTGACCAAAGCGTTACCCCAAATTTAGCATCGTTTGATGTTTTTGCTTATGATGAAGCCCGTTTAGTTATCGACAAATGGGATTTCAGTTTAATGCGTGAAAAGATGCAAGAACCATCTCATGCGGGCTGGACTGTTGAAAGAATTGATGCTGCGATTGCAGATTACAAACGCTACATGGCAATAACCAAAGCGTTAGGCGGTTATCAACTTGTTCCAAATGGTGAAATTGACCGAATTTGGCACGAGCATATTTTAGACACAAGACAGTATTCAAAAGATTGTTTAGAACTTTTTGGTGGCTTTTTGCATCACTATCCATATTTTGGAATGCGTGGCGAATCCGATAAATCTCAGTGGGAAGATACAACAACTGTATCGGATGATTTGTGGACTAAACTTTTTGGTGAATCGCTTTATAGCAACCAAAATTCAGCAATGAAATGTCCACAGGCTTGTCCTGGTGTTAGCACAATTAACGTAACACTTAGCGAAAAAGCTCCTATGAAATGTCCGCAGGCTTGCCCAGGTGTTGAATCGGACAGCATTCAATTTGTCGAAAAATCGCCAATGAAATGTCCACAAGCGTGTCCAGGTATTGAAGCAAACAGTATCCAGTTTGTTAAATCACCAATGAAATGTCCTCAAGCCTGCCCTGGTATTGGTAGATCAATCGATTACGACTACGCTTTTTTGAAAAGCGCGTAATTTCAATTTTTTAAATTAGCTTTCTTGAGTTTCAACAAGAGAGCTAATTTTTACAAAATCAAATCAATGATAATTAAATGTGATGCAAGTTTTTTACAACAGATTTTCAATCAGCCTAAATTGCAGTTAGAGAATCATTTAAAAATTGAATGTGAGAACTTGTTAAAGCTGTTTCAAAAAGTTGATGAAAATAACGATGTTTTAATTATTTCTGGATTGAATAAGTTAGAAAATAACGAACTTAAATTTTTTGTCGAAAAAATTTTAAACAGAACACTTTTTATTTCTAGTCGTGAAGAAGTCGCACAAATTGAGTTTTTCAAAGTAGAACCATTTTTAGAAATAAATTGGAAAACGTTAT
>CAIVPY010000236.1 GCA_903907885.1 uncultured Bacteroidota bacterium | reverse complement strand
GTGTTTGATCTGGGTCGCCCACACCTTTATTAATTTGTCCGCTTGCGTGACCAATTACTTCGTGCATGTCGGTATGTAAATCTCCAGCCAAAGCACCAAATTCTTTTGCTCTTGTTATTTGCAATTCATTTTCGGCAAACTCTTTTAACATAGGGCTTTTAGCCCCTACAATATTATATGAATGAACAATATTCCCTAATGATACCGATTTGCTGCCATGTTTTTGGCGAATCCAGTTTGCATTTGGGAGGTTAATACCAATTGGAGTTGATTGTGCGCTAGCACCTGCTTCTTGAATTACAGTTATCACTTTTGCTGTGATGCCTTTTACTTCACCCTTTTTGTGCTCAGGTGAAATGGGTGAATTATCTTCGAACCATTGAGCATCATCAGCAATTTTTTTAATCATCTTGGTTGCTTCCATATCTTTTATAGAAACAACCGACTCATAACTTGCACGCTTGCCAATGGCATCGTCATACACTTCAATAAATCCGTTAACCACGTCTAATCTTGAGTCAATATCATTTACCCAGGCAATATTGTATTCATCCCATTTTCTCAAATCGCCTGTTCTGTAAAACTCAACCAACAAATTTATTGCCGTTCTCTGTTTATCATTTTCGGCAACATTGACAGCTTTTTCTAACCAATAAATTATTTTTTCGATTGAAGCAGAATACATTCCACCTAATTTCCAAACTTGTTCCTCTATGTTGCCATTTACTTTAGCCATTTTACTGTTTAAACCCCACGAAATTGGTTCTGCATCATTTTTTGACATATGCAAATTGTAATAATCTTCAACCTCTTTTTGGCTCACACCCTCATAAAAATTGTTAGCCGAAGACTGAACATTATCAATGCCTGAAGCTAAATTTACTTTCTTAGTATCAAATGTAGGATCAAAAATAATAGGCTTGATGTTTGTTAAAAACTCATCAATTGATTTGCCTGCTAAAGGCAGTTTTGAAGCGTCAGTTTTTTTAACTAAAGATACAAAAAAAGCATAGCTACACTCAGGTACAAACTTAATATTTGAATAATGATGGTGCATACCATTTGAGAAGAAAAATCTTTTAGCATATCGTTCCAATTTCTTCCAATCATCATTTATTTCATGCTTACTATTTGCTATGAAAATTGCTTCAAGTGTTTTTCTGATCAATAAATTGTTTTTGTTGTTTTGGTCATAAATAATATCACGACCAGCATTGGCAGCTTCAAACAAATAGTAGGCTAATTCTTTTTGATACTTACTTAACTCAGTAAAGCCAGGAATTTCGTAACGTAATACTTGCAAATCAGCAAATCGGTCGCACTCTACTTCAAAAGCTTTTTTCTCTTTTGGTTTTGGCTTGTTTGACTTTGGTTCGATGGCATGTGTATGTATTATACTAATTGCCGAAATTGTTGAAATCATTACAAATTGTTTTATTTTCATTGTATTTATGTTTTGTGATTTGTATTCAAATCAAATACAATGTTGTATAAAAACAAAATAGATTTGATAGTAGGCAAGTATTAATTTTCAGCATACAAATCAGATAGTTTAAAAAATAATAAGAAACCTATTTATAATTTATAATCAATATAGTAAAGCTTAGATAATGTAATTGAAGATAGGAATGGTAATTAATATCTCTAAACTATAATATTATTTAAAACTCAACCCTTGAATTTACTATTTTTGGAGGATACCAAATTACAAAAAATGATTACATACTCATTATCTACTGAATATGCAACCGAGCATTTTCTTCATATTACCGGAACAATTGAAACAAAAAACATAGAACCGGTTTTTTTACAACTATCAGCATGGAGGCCAGGTAGGTATGAGTTGGGAAATTTTGCTAAAAACATTAGGAGCTTTTCATGCCAAGACCAAAACATGAAGGTCTTGTTATACAAAAAAATAAGCAAAGATTGTTGGCAGATTTTTTTGAATAGTGATACAAAAAGAATAGTTTTTAGTTATCAATACTATGCCAATCAATTGGATGCAGGAGCTTGTTATATCAACCAAGAGCAGCTATATGTGAATCCAGTGCATTGCTTTATGTATGAAGTTGGAAAAATAGAGGAACCCATAGAACTTACCTTATCAATACCCGAAGATTACATCATAGCTTGCCAAATGCCATGTGTTGGCAAAACCCTATATGCTTCTAGTTATCACTGTTTGGCTGATAGTCCTTTTATAGCAAGTAATAATATTCAACATTCAACATTTAATGTTCAAAATTGCAAATTTCACTTTTGGTTTCAAGGCAAACATGAGTTAGGAATTAAGAGACTGCAAAGTGAAACCGAAGCATATGCAAAAACACAAATTGCAATTT